>NZ_CP195192.1:0-92985 GCF_051200875.1 Thioclava sp. FR2 | reverse complement strand
GAGATCATCGTCGACTTTCTGCAAGGCAGAACGCGGGCGTTTCCCGGGCCCATGTTCAATCTGGCGATGGAGGAAGTTCCGATCCGTCGCACGCATCTAAACCAGGTCATCATGGATATGCGGGACCGGGGCGTAGTTCGTTTCGATCTTCCAGCCCCTAAGCGTGTCCCCCAGCCCAATACTGCAATTTCGTTGGTCTGAGTGGCTCTCAGCAGCGCCTGTCTCACTCCGCCTGCGGGGCCGATCAGCCCGGAGCCGACCGCATAAGCCTGATTGAGTGTCCGCCACTGCCGTAAGCCGGGGGTGCGTTCGCTAATGCAGCGAACTACCGGTCCTCCCGCCCTGTGCGCACCAAGATCTGTGCAGGTGGCACATAGGTGTTCCTCAGATCGGCGCCGACGATCACTCTGTCGGCGATAGGCCCGTAGGCGCACCTGCGCCGTAGCGGGCCCTCGGGAAGTGAGGCCGAAGCCTCACCCGAAGGGATCGTATTCCGAGACGATCAGGACCTCGTCGCCGTCGATTTCATCAGCGGGGATGGCGCCGAAGGTTCCATCCCCTGCCTGAAAGACAACGATCGAGACCATGAGCGTGGCGGCGAGGGAGGCGGCGAAGGCGTGTGCATCTTTGCGGGACATATGTTTGGCTCCTGTCTTGGAGGCGGGGGAGCATCCCCCGCGCGACAGGACCCCGCAGGCCCGAAGACTGGCTGACATCACCGGGTGCGTTCGGCTCGTCCGAATCCACTCGGCGGCACGGGCTCGCCCGTAGTCCGACCCCTCGCGGGTTGATCTCGAAGACGGGATTCGTGGCAAGGAAGGGAATGGCGAGCGGGGGATGGTGCCCTAACGTCAGGAGCCGGTTTTCCCGCTCATGCTTGGAACGCCGCCAGCCTCCCGGGCAGGCTCTTGGTTGAAGACCTCCGTCTTGGGGGATGGATCCTATGGCGCCCCGCGATATCGCGGGACGAGGTTCTTGGTCGGTGAGAGGCCCGGCCCTTCGGCAGACCCCTCACGCATTGTCGGGGCTCAGGCGGCCAGGACCGCGCCCCCTGCCCTTTCGCCGTCCTCGGCACCGACGATCTCGAGCCGCGCGTTGCGATAACCCTCCCGCGCAATCCATAGCTCGGCCGCGGTGACGGACTCCGCCAGATGCAGCAATTCAATGTTGCCCCCGAAGTCGAGGAGCACACGCACCTGCCCGGCCTTCGGTACCTCGGCCACTTCGAAGATCAGTCGGCTGTCCGCCGAATGGCTGCGCATGATGGTTACGAGGATCACCCCGTCCGAAGAAAAGTTCCCTTCATGCAGCGTGAAGGAAGCTGGAGCGGTCCAGGTCGGATAGACCCGGGGAGGTTCCTTCTTCACGAGACGGCCGATGCCGTTCGAACGCTCCCAGGCTGCCAGCTTCTTGGTGAAGCGTGCCGGTGGCTTGGGACTGCCGTCGGTGTAGCGGATCAGTGCCCCGAGGGGGGCTGTGTCGATGATGGTTGTTGCAGACATGATTCCTCATCTCGAATGCGAGCGCGCGCATTCATCATATTGATAATACTGTATTTTATGAGAGTGAGGGCGGGTTTTCCCGCCCCCGGATGGCTCAGATCACTCTGCCGCCATCATCGACGCATCGCTGTCCGGCAGATCGGCCGTCAGAAAGGCCGGGAGATCGACATCCTCGGGCTGACCCGCGTCCTCCCCCTGCCCTTCTGCGATCGCCTCGCCGTCGCTTGCCACCAGATCGGCCCGGCGCAGGACCTCGGGCAACCAACCGCTGCCCTTGAGAAGCCGCTCGGCCTCCGTTGCCATCTCACCCTTCTTCAGATGGTCGAGCAGTTGCGCAGTCCCCTCCCCTTTCGCCTCGCGCACAGCCTCGAGGATCCGAGCCTTTGGCACGCGGTTAAGGTAACCATCCACCGTCGGCTCCCAGCCCGCCTCGACCATGTCGAGATCGACGGCCCGCGCCACCAAATCGGCATGGGCCATGCGGCGGGTCAGACCGCTGGCAGAAATGCCCGCCCCATAGGGGTTCACCTTCTCATGGAGCGCGTTGATGCCAAAGCTGACGCAATGCGCCAGCAACGCCTGACGGCTGCCCTCGTCGAGAACGGACAGATAGTCCCAGAGGGCAGCATCATCGCCGAGCGGCAGATCGGCCTCCCAGGCCGCGTGGCGTTCGTCGACGAGCTTCGCCACGACGCTGTCCTTCAGATCGGGCGCCTGCGCCGACATGTAGACATGGCGGACCGAGGCTTCGAGGCAGCTGCCCGTCGCAGAGGAGGTGCGGAAGGTATCCGTCACCAGCTTCAGGAGCAGGAGCGTCAGCGCGACGTCGGGAGAACGCCCGATGGCCTCACGCAGCGCGAGGGTCCGATGGGCGGTCAGTTCCATGACCAGCCGCTCGGGAAGCGGCTTCAGCGCCCCGTCGTCTTCCTCGTCGGATGCGTCCGCGCCGATCGGGTGACCACCCGAGGTGATAACGGTACCCCCGGCGGAGGTCGCCGACGGGTTCCAGTTGGAAACACCGACATCACCCCCCTGCCCCATGGCATCCAAACCATCGCCCTCCTGGACCGCGGTCTCCTCGCGCGGCTCGTCGTCGGGCCGGACATAGCCACGGTAGACCGCGAGGCTGCCGTCGCGATCCAGCGTGACGAAGACGCCCGCGCGCGCAATCTCGGTCGGGTCGTAGATCAGAGGCCGCTGTTCAAGCGCTTCCATCGCCATCTCGAGTTGACCCAGCCGGGCATCGATCTCCTCGGGGTACTCGTCCTGGCCGGAGTATTCTTCCTCCAGCGCCCGATACTCCGCGAGGAGCGTCGCATGGGCCGCGCTTTCTTCGTCGGTCATCGGCGCGGGATCACCGGCCAGACGCCGCAGACCGTGGCTGTAGCCATAGGGCAGGTCGGTCGCCACCTCGATCCATTTCCAGCCATCCGAGGCCAGCGCCTCGGCTTCGGCTTGGAGCTTCTCGGAGACCAGCCGATCGAGCAGGGCAGGGTCCTCGAGCCAGCCTCCGTCATCGCCCTGGAAGAGATCGCGCAGGACGACACCGCCGGCCGCCTCATAGGCATCGACACCGACGAAGACCGCGCGGCGATCGGACGCCCGGACCGAGGTTTCCGTCAGCATGCGCCGGATGGCATAGGGCTCCTTGTTCCAGGAGTTTTTCACCGCATCCCAGACCTGTTCCTGACGCACGTGATCCGGGTTCACGGTGAAGGCCATCAGCTGTTCCAGCGTCATGCCATCCTCGGCATAGACCTCAAGCAGGGCAGGGGCCACGGACGCGAGTTTCAGGCGCTGCTTAACGATCTGCGGCGCCACGAAGAAGGCCGCGGCGATCGCTTCTTCACTCTGACCATTCTCGCGCAAGGCCACGAAGGCGCGGAATTGGTCCAGCGGGTGCAGAGCGACGCGCTGCATGTTCTCTGCCAGCGAGTCGTCCTCGGCCAGAATGTCGGACGCAGCATCCCGCACGATGCAGGGGATCGGCGCGGCCTTCGCCAGCCTCTTCTGCTTCACCAGGAGCGACAGCGCCTGGAAGCGTCGACCACCGGCCGGGATCTCGAACGTGTCGGTCTCGACACCATCGGCATCGAGCACGGGCCGGACGTTCAGGCTTTGCAGGAGCCCGCGCCGCCCGATGTCCTCGGCCAGTTCCTCAACGGAGACGCCAGTCTTGATGCGCCGCACATTGGACTGGCTCAGCACGAGCTTGTTGAAAGGGATGTCCCGCGACGGGGACAGGGTGATGTTCTGGGCTGCTTTCGCCATCAGATCTTCTCCACGACGGGCGTCGGAAGCCACTCTCCCGATCTCACTTCCCATCACCCCTCAAACCCCCAACCTTTTCCTCTCTTCGTTCGTCTTGACCGCGGTCAAGACGTGCAAGTTGGATGCTCTATGTCTTCATGATCGTTTCAAAGTATGCCTCGGGCTGCCTGATCGCTTCGCCTTTTCCCAACAGGTAGTCCAAGATCAGCAAAAGCCGTCCAGCCCCAGCTTTCTGAAGACCACGCATCAGTTTTTCTTGGCGTATTCTAAGCAATCGACCGATGTCGAAGAGAATGCGGTTGAGGGCTTCGCCTGTTCGCGGCGGGTCTGGGAAGAAGTCTGCGACATGTGAAAAGTCCGTCCACGCCATTTTTGCAGGGTCCCGGTTCATGGTCGCTGCCCCAACGCTTTGGAAAGCGTTGGTCTGCTTCACGTGCGTTTCTTTCTTTATATATTCTTTTTTTAGAGACTCTATCTGCCGGTCATTTTGTCCGTTCCTGGCGGACATTTCGCTCGCGCACTCACGTCCGAGGGTTTGGTCTTGCGATTGCTCTCGGTCCGCACGGGTGTTTGAATCGTGGCACTCTCCGTAGCTCGGCTTGGCGTTGGCTCCGAGCTCGCGGAGACCAGCGATGATTTGCAAGACTGTGTCGGCAGTCAGGGTTGCTCGACGAAGCAGGTTTCGGATCGTTTCCAGTGAAGCCCGCCGTGCGTCATGGAGCTGTTCGTCCTGTAGGAGGGACGCGCGCAGCGCCAGGGCTTCTGCTTTGAGGGAGCGCAGGCGTTCACGCTCTTCCGTGACCTTCGATGCTCTGGCCGCAAGAGCGTCGTGGCTTTGCATTAGCGGACCCAAGTCGATCCCAAACGCATCCCTGATGATCCCTCCGTAGCGGAGAGGGAAGCGTTTCCCGTTCGCTGAACTCTTTCGCTGGATGAGTCCCGCGGCCTCAAGGCGCCCGAGGCAGCGGCGAAGCGTTCTTTCATCAATGCCGTTTGCGCGCTCTGATAAGGAGGCGTTGGAAGGAAACACAACGGTCAGCTTGCACTGTGTTTCACCAGAGTTGGGGCTCTGATCGCGCGGAAGAAAGCTGATGAGCGCTGTCAGTACGGTGACGTCGTTGCTTGTGAGGTTCAGGTCTTTCCGAAGAACCCGCACCGGCCCCAGAAGCTCGTAGGGGTTAGGGCAGGCAATAGCTGCCTGTTCCGCCAAGGCGGTTTGTGCTTGAGTGACATGTCTCATGGTGTTTCGGAAGAAAAAGCTTCCCCATTCACCGCGAGCGGTGTTGAACTCGATTCGTTTTGGGGGTATCAATCAGGTGTCGAGACTGATTGAGGCCCTTCGGAAGCACCGCTTTCGGGGGGTCTTTCCTTTTCTAGCCGTTCCTCCTTTCGTTTTCTGCTCGTTGCTCTTGATGTCTTGACCGCGGTCAAGACACGGGGTCGTCACTTTGGGCCTTCTTGACCGCGGTCAAGAAGCTCTCCGATCAGCTTTCGGACCGCCTCTTCGACGCGTGGGGCAAGATCAGCGTCCACATCGATAGTGATGCGATTGCCTTTGCGGCCGATCTTTACGCGCTCACCTGGCTCAGCCTTGGGCGGAGTTGTCTTGGTGGCCGTGAGTAGCGTAACCGCTGCGTCAAGCCGCTCTGGGCCAGGCAAGCTACGGGGGATTTCGCGGGCGACTTCCTTGGCTCTTGAGACGTCCTTCTCGCAAAGCCTGAAAAGCTTCTCCCAGACCCTCCGACCAACGCCATGTGCAGGTCCGATTGCCTGAATCAGCTCCATGGGAATACCCGTCGCGATACGGTTCATCCGAGAGACGAGAGACTCGTCGATCTGAAGTGCCCGATAGGCGATGGTCTGGGCGTTCTTGCGCGTTTCGTCTGTTTTACCAAGTTCCCGAATGATGCCAGCGACGAACAGAGCCCTCTCGATGAACGATGGATCTTGGCGCGCATTGTTCTCCACGCCCTGGGCGATCAGAGCTTCCTCTTCGGTCATTTCCATGACCGTGGCCCGCACCTTCTGACCAAGCTCACGACAGGCGAGAAGCCTGCGGCGCCCGTAGACGATCTCAAGTGCGCCATCCTGGGTTCGGCGGACAAGAATGGGAACCTTTTGCCCATGCTCTCGGATCGAGGACACAAGTTCCTCGAGGCCATCGCTCGGATCGATACGGTCCATGACCGCGGACATCCGCACGGCGCTCGGGTCGATCAGGCGCGTGGCGTGTTTGTCTTCCTCGAGCACGGATGCTTGCGCACGAGCGACTGTCGGGCTCGTACGTTTCAGATCAAGATCCACGTCCTCTTCTGCAGTCGCGGCATTGCCCATCGCGTTCTTGAGGGAATCTCCGAAGACCTTACGCGCCATGGCTACGCCCCCATGCCTTTAGGATTTCGCGTTCGACTTCGTCGGTAACGCGCGAAACGGACTCGATTGCACGCTCGTAGGTTCTGCGGTTCACGTCGCGAGGTTCGACCTCAAAGATGCTCTGCTGCGTATTGGCGGCATCACCTACCGCTGTCGACTTCAGGAACTCGGCCGGGAGGACCGCATCGCCAAGGACCGTCCGAAGCAGAGACGAGATCTGGACCTGTGGACCATCGGTATTCTCGTAGCGGGTGATCAGCACCCGCACGAAGTTCAGACCGTGTTCGGGAGCATGCGCCTCGACGACGCCCATCAGGTTGCTTGCCATACCGAGGAAGCTTGCCAGGGACATGACATCAAGCATGGACGCGTTAAGCGGGATCAGGACCCCGGTGGAAGCAAAGAGGGCAGAGATCACCGAGAAGTTCAGCTGCGGCGGGGTGTCGAAGATCACCACATCATACCTGCTCAGGACAGGCTCAAGCGCTTCACGGATCCGACTGTGGAAGGTGGTGGCGCCGTGTCTGAAGCTCAAAGCGACCTCGAACTCGTACTCCATGATGTCCATGGAGGCCGGGATCAGATCCACAGTCGGGAAGTTCGTCTTTCGAATGATATCGGAGGCGGGCAGGGGACCTTCCGACCGGATCAAATCGTAGGAGGTCGGCATGTCCGGATCGAGTTCAGGGGTCACCCCGAACAGGTTCGTCAGACTTGCCTGGCTGTCGAGGTCGATCAGCAGGACCCGATAGCCGCGAAGGCCCAGTAGCTGACCAACATGAGCCACGGTCGACGTTTTTGCGGACCCGCCCTTCAGGTTGAAGATTGTTACGACCTGGCACGGTTCGCCGGCTCTTCTGTGAGGGTGCTCATCGGGCTTAATCCTGCCCGTCTCAAGAAGGACGCGTTGGGCCTCGACCATTTCCTCGGCAGAGAAACTGCGGCGGTTGCCACCCTCGAGTATACCTTCGGGAAAGCCTTCGAGGTTTGACACATGGTGGCGGAAGGTGTTCTGGTTGAGCCGTAGGAGATCTGCCGCTTCCCGCATCGCGAAGCGGCGGAGACCCTTCTGGGCATCCGGTGGAAAAGTCTCCTGAGCATGTTCTCGCAACCGGCTACCAAGCCGCTTGGACATGACATCGAATCTTTGAGAGGCTCGTATCCCGCTCATCACTGCCCTCAAGTCTTTATTGTTTTGTAGACCTTAACAGTTTTGGTGAGTAAATCCAGCCCAAACCGTTGAACGGCGTATGCGCGTTGAAGGGGCTGATTTCTGACGAGAGAAAACCGTTAAGTATCAGTGCGTTGGGTGGCCTTGTTCGCAGCGTACTTCAACAGCTCGTGGGTCGTGGCGTCGTGGCCACAACATGTATTGTGGACGCCTACGGACTGCAGATCATAAGAATCGCATGGCGATTCCCGCGACTTCAATCAAGTAGCCCCAGCCTCTCGGCTCGCTCCAACAGCATCTTCACGGATGACGGCTGCCAGCTGGTCCGCCCACGCGGCGTCCGCTCCCGCATTTTCTCGAGCCGGTTGCAGATTTCTTGCAGCGTAATCTCCGGGTTTGCGCCCTTGATGCCGGCAACGATGGCCGGCAAACGGTCGTCGGTATCGCGGCGACCGGCACGGCCCAACACGGTTTCGTCCAAGAACCCATCCCGCACATACGCGTTCACAGCGCGGAGCAATCGGCTTTGTGTCCACTGACGTTCATGGGGCAGGGGAGCGTTGATGATGCGCAGCACGTCCTCCCAGGCCATGTCGGGCCGCAGGCGACGAACGTGCGGTACCCAGTCCTGTGCCGTCTCGTTCAGGCGATCCATGTAACCGTCTTGCCTCGCCAGCCGCACTTTGCGAAGCGCCGCGGGATCGCGGGCGCGCAGTCCCGGGTTGCCGCCGATCCGACCCTTGCTGCGCGCCGAGGCCAGCCCCGCTTTGGTGCGTTCGCGGATCAGGGCGCGCTCGAACTCGGCCGCGGCGCCGAGAACTTGCAGGGTGAACTTGCCCTGCGGCGAGGACGTGTCGATCGGATCGGTCAGCGAGCGAAAAAAGGCACCTTTCGCCTCCAGCCGCTCGATGACCTCGAGCAGATGCGACAGCGATCGCGCCAGACGATCAATGCGCACGACGACCAGCGTATCGCCCTTGCCAATCCGCTCGAGCACGCGGGCCAGCACGGGCCGCGCACGGTTGCCGCCCGAGGCCTGCTCTTCGTGGATCTCGACGCAGCCCGCGGATTTCAGGGCCTGCGACTGGGGCAGGGGGGTCTGATCTTCGGTCGAGACGCGCGCATAGCCGATCAGGGGCATCAAAACAGGCCGTTTGCAGTTTAAGGTATCATAAATAAACGACCGTTTGTAAACGGATGCAAGGGGCGGCTCTGTGGTGGCGCTCGTTGGAAACCCCTTGGTTTCCTTGCGCCGAGCGCCACGAGAACACTCAGACAGGGTGGCGCGGTTGCCTTCTATATAGAGTTATAGGCGACACCCCAAGATTTCGCTTGGGTGCTGTGCAAAAGCGCCATATTTTGCACATATGAAACCGCAACAGTCCGTCTTTCCAGAGGAATTGGAGGATGACACCGAGGGGCCCTATGACGGCGCGCCGTCGGAAGAAGACCTCTGGTTCCTGCCGGGTCCGGTCGAAGACGAACCCGACTTCCTGCCTCCGCTGCCGAGGGCGGAGCCCGATGAACGAACGCTGGTCGCGGACTGGCAAGCCGCCCAGGCATCGCAAGCCCTTCGGCTGGCACGCGTTGCCGCCCGGTTCGGGGCCCTCGATGACCGATTGGCCCGCGGTCCCGAGGGCTGGCGTCATCGGCTGGCCCTCCTTGCGTCATCCGAGTTCAGCTGGATGTCGGGCGACCGGGTATCGGTTGACCGCTTGGGACTCTGGCAGGCGATGCGCCTGGGCGCGACAGATGAGGACACCGCTGATCTCCAGCGTGCGGCTTGGACATTCCGGCGCCTTTCAGGAGGCCCTGGACCGGAACCGGACCTCGCGAGCTTTCTGGGTCGGCACGAGGTAGAGGGCGTCGAACCGCTCACGGAGAAGGTCTCGGCCTGGAACGCGGTCATGGGCCTGACTTCAAGTTTGCACCCCCTGGTGAGGGCGTGTTTCGCATATCACCTGTGGCCATTGACCGGGATCGGCCCGGAGGGCGATGTCCTCGAGGGAGCGGTCGTCGCGGCAAGGCTGTCGGGGGCTGAAGGGCAGGGCGGGGCCTTGTTCGCGCCGCTGCAGATCAGCGGGGCAGGTGGGTTGCGTGGGGCCGATCCCGAGGAGCGATTGGGAAGGTGGCTCAAGGCGGCCGAGCAGGGGATCATCGGGGCGATGCGACAGATCGATCAGCTGGAGGCGTGGGAGGCACGCGCAATCGCGCGCTCCTCGCGTTTGTCGGGACGCACCCCGCCGCGCCTGATCTCTGTCCTGCGCGATTGGCCACTCGTGACCGCGCCCATGGCAGAGGAACTCACGGGCGCCAGTCGCGCAGCCATTCAGAGGAACCTCGCCTGGTTGGAAGCGGAAGGCCTTGTGCAGGAAGTGACCGGGCAGGGGAGGTTCAGGGTGTGGCGGGCCTCGGTCTGAACCGCTGCTCATGGACTGATCTCACCACGGCGTGCGGCTTCACCGTGGACCGCGAGCATCGCCGCAAACTCCCCGCATCCGAACCGTTCGACCATGGCCTTGACCCGGTCCTTGTAGGCCCCGAGTCCGATGCTGCGCTGCAGGTCGGCGGCATGAAACTGACGGTTTCCAACCGGCGCAGAGCGCGTCAGACGCAGCTGCTCGGTCTCGGCACTCCCTGCATCAGATTTGGGGCAACTGACGGATCCCGGCGTTGCCGGCGGTCGTCCAACCGATGTCTGCCAGCGGCGCATGAAACCCAGAAGAAACCCCGCTGGAACGCAGGTGTTTCCGCGGGCGTCGTTGAAGGCCATGAAGCGATCCCAGATCGCTTGTGTGTCAACGTTCCAGCAGGGCAGGGCGGCTTTTGCCGTCTTGATGAGCGCCGCCCAGGTGGTGCGATGGACGTTCGAGCCGGGGGCGATCTCGATCTTCCCGGAGAAGATAGTTTTGTTATTAGAGTCTCTAGATAGTGATGTGTCGCCCCCAGTTGACGCCAGATGCTGTGGCGACTCGTCGGCGACGCAGCCAAAGCGAAAGAGCCACGGCGCGAACTTGCCGTTGGGCTTCCAGCGCTCAACGCGAAGCTCCGACGCCGCGAGCTCGGCAAGCAGGGTCGTGAGATGCTGGCGGGTCACACCCATAATATCGGAAAGCGTGGACAGCGTGAAAGCAGCGGTGCCGCGATCGAGCCCGTTGTAGCCATCCTTCCAGGCGATGCCGTCGAGGATGATCGTCGCGAGCTTGTGCGCGGAAACGGACAGATCGCATCGGAGGATCTGCCGCAGGATTGAGCCGGTCGTAAGGTCCATGAATGTCGTCTCTTTCGAGGAACGACGTCAGATCGTGAGGCAACAACATTCCTGCCAGCAAAACAACTTTGCTGGTTGCAGGTCTCCGGGCGATCGGCTAGAAAACTCGGGCACAGTGAGTAATCGGGCGCGGCGTCGGACTATCGGTCTGGCGTCGTTCTCTTTTCTGGGTCTGGGATGCACAGCCTCCGGTGCAAATGGATGATCAGGCCCGGGGTGACCCGGGCCGGGAAATGGTCAGTACCGGACTTCTTCGGAGCCGTAGTTTCCGGCGTGGTCACGCCAATCGACGAAGACCGAGCGGTAGAAATAGCTGCCGCATCCGTTCGGGATTCTCAGTTGCGACGCAGCCGGGACCTGGGCCGTGCTGGACGGGGTCCAGCGATAGTCTCCCTGCACGCCGTAGGATCCGAGCCGCGTCGAGTCGGTGCGGTTGCAGTCGCCGTCGCGGTTTTCGTGCTGGCGGTACTGGATGTGATAGACCCGGATGCTGCGCACGAAATCGAAGGCGTCGTCCGAGATGTCGATGTCGGCCCCGTCGGTGGCCTGCACCTCGATCACCGGCGCGTCTTCCGGGAAGGATTGCCGGGGCAGGGTGGCCTGGATGGCGGCATCGTACAGGCGCTCGGCTGGTCCGGGGGCCTCGATCGGCGAGAACGACGCTCCCATGGGACAGCGCCAGATCTGGAGCGGCGGTTCGATGGGCCAAGGGGTGATCCGGCGGATGAACACCGCGCGGGCATGGGCACATGGCGCCGAGGCCGGCCAGCCGCCCGCGAGGCAGAGCAGGATGGCGCAGTCCACCTGGTAGGCGCTCGCCGGGGTCGCCAACGGGACTTGCCCCGAAAGCGTCAATGTCGCGGCCATCGCCAGCCGCAGGATCTTGCGTCTCATGTATCGACTCTCCACAAAACTGTGCGGTCGAATACAATACAACACGTATGACGGCAATCAGATTTCTTTGTGACGCTCAATGTATGAAGCGGTGACCAGCAAGCTTGCGGGCCCTCACTCGAGGATCTCGACCAGTCGTCCGTAGTCGCGGCTGACCTCCTGCGCCTCGAGGAAGGCGCGCTGGCGCTCGGCGTCGAGGCAGCGGAAATACTCCTGGATGTCGGCGATGTATCCCTCGAAGTCGGCCCGCAGCAGTTCGGCATACTCGCGCACGTCTTCAGGGTTTTCCGGAAGGAAGGGCCGGTCCGGCGCGATGCAGGCGCTTGCCATCTGACCGCTCAGCACGAAGATTGCCACCAAACCGGGCAGGTTGGTTCGTCCGACACAAAACATGCGCAGGGCAAAACTCCTTTGCCGGTGTGAATCGGTGGATTTGTGTGATAGCGGGCCTAAGTGCGCGAAAGCATCCAGTCAAGATGAAGAAATCGTCTTGCAGTCATTTATGTTGTCTTGTATCGCCCGTGTGGAAATGTCCCGCGGGCCGGTACTCATGATGAGGAGGGCCCAGGGGAGGTCATGATAGAAGAAGCACCGAATGTGGTCACCGAAGACGGACTGCGCGGATTGCTCGGCCAGGGATACAGGGCCGAGGTCGTCTGCAAGGAAGGCGCCGAGAAACGCCACAACAGCTGGTACGGCACCTGGACCGTGCGCGCCGTCTCTTCCGATGGACAGGACGAGAAACTGCTCGTCACCTCGCGCAGCTATCTCAAGATCCGCGAATTCAAGACGATCGTCGGCCTCGTCAGTTTCCTGGCCGACATGGGCGCGACCGTCGTTTCCATCCCGCTCGAAGAGGGTGGGCGGGTTCCGCACGAAGCCCCGGGCAAACCTCTGGCCGCCAAGACCTGACGGATTCACCGCCTGCCGCGTTCTCGCGGCCCTTGCCCTGCTTGGTACAGGTGTTTGTTCCGCACCCTCGGCCTTGCTGGCACAGACGACAGGCGGGTTCATCTTCTCCGTCGGCCAGGACGGCCGGCTGATCGACGTCTCCACCGCGCAGGCTGATCCAGACGCATCGACCGACACGCAAGCGAACGGTGCAGCGGGTCCCGGCGACCGGCTCTTTCTCTTCTCCAATCGATCTGAAGACGAGGCCGATGCGGCGAGCGCGCCGCGCGCGCCCGTTCCGGCTCCTCCCGACATTCTCGCCGCCATCGAGGCGACCGCCTTCCGCTATGCCGGTCACCCGGGCTTGCGGCGTGCCGGTCTCTCGGTCACCGATTGGGCCGCGCTCTACCGGGCCAATATCGAGATCGAGAGCGCCTATGATCCGCGCGCCCTGAGCGGCGCGGGCGCGATCGGGCTCGGCCAGCTTATGCCGGACACGGCGCAGGCCCTGGGCGTCGATCCGCACGACCCGCGCCAGAACCTCGACGGCTCGGCGCGGTATCTCCTGATGATGCTCGACCGTTTCGGCGACAGTCGACTGGCGCTCGCCGCCTACAATGCCGGACCCGAGGCGGTCGACCGCCACGGCGGCATTCCCCCTTACCGAGAAACCATGGGCCATGTGGCGAAAGTGACCGCCGCGATGCTGCGCCTGAGAGGAGAGATTTCGTGAGAAAACAAGTGAATCTGACCGCCGTCACGGCGGCGCTGCTGATCGTCGCAGCGGGACCGGCGCTCGCCCAGAGCATCGACCTCTCACCGGTGCAGACCCTGTTGCAGGGCATCGTCGATGCGATCACAGGGCCCTTGGGTATCGTGATCGGCACGCTGGCGCTGATCGGCGTGTTCCTGTCCTGGCTCTTCGGCATCCTCGATTTCCGGCAGGCGCTCTGGGTCGTGGTGGCGATCGCCGGGATCGCGGCCGCCCCGACCATCGTCGCCGCGATCTGGACCACCTGAGGTCTGATACCATGGCGGAGCAGTCGCGCGTCTTCATCGGCCTCCTGAGGCCGCCCAAGCTCATGGGCCTGCCGATCATGTACGCCATGGTCTGGCTCTTCGGCTCCACGCTCCTGTTCCTCTGGGTGCAGAGCTGGGTCGTGGTGCTGATCGCCGGCATCGCCTGGCCCGCGCTCTGGAAGGCCGCCGACTGGGATCCGAACTTCCTCGACGTGCTGGTGACCACGCTCCAGGAGACGCCGCCGACGCGGAACCGCAAGCTTCACGGAGGCGACAGCTATGCCCCGTGATGCTGGATATGGCGACGACCTCGATCTCGGGACGGCGCTGCCGTCCTGGGTCGCGGGCGAGAAGCGTCTCTCGCAGATGCTGCCCTATGTGAGCCTCGTCAGCGACACCACGATCCGAACCCGCGGCAACGAGCTCATGCAATGCATCCGGCTCGAAGGCGTGAACAGCACCACGAGCGAGGATGTGCATCTCGACCGCATCGGCGCGCTGATGGCCGGGATCGTGGCGCAGGCCGGGACAGGGTTCTCCTTCTACCTGCACAAGGTCTCGAAGGCGGTCGAGGTGGATCTGCCGCCGGTCGAGGACTCAGGCTTCGCGGGCGAGATCGACCGGCGCTGGCGCGCGCATTTGCGTGCCTCCGGGCTCCGCGACAAGACGCTGACCCTCACAGTCCTGAAGCGCCCCGAGGCGGGCCGCAGCCTGCCGTTCCTCGCCACCGCTTCCCGCGCCCGGCTCGCGCAGGGCACGGTTCGGAGGCTGCGCAAGCTCGACGAGGTGGTGGGGTTCATCCTCTCCACCTTCGACGAGATGAAACCCCGGCTGTTGTCCGCAAATTCCGGCGCGCTGCTCGGCTTCCTCGGCGGTCTCAACACCGGCTGCGAGCATCCGCTCTTCCCGCGCTCGCGATTCGGCATCCTCGCCGAGGACGTGGCCAACACGCGGGTGACCTTCGACGGTCCGACGATCCGTCTCTCCGACGGGGCGGCGGGCGAGAAATTCGGCGCGATCTTCGCGGTGAAGAACTACCCTGCCAAGACCGACGCGCTGATGCTTGATGAGCTGAACCTGCCCGTCGACATGGTCGTCACGCATTCCTTCGTGCCAATCAACTCCAACATCATGGCCGGCCGGATCAAGCGCCAGCTGCGGCTCATGCAGGCTGCCAATGACGGCGCGGTCAGCCTCGCCGAGGAACTGGAGCTTGCGCAGGACGACCTGGAATCGAAGCGCCTGATCTTCGGTGAGCACCACATGACCGTCGCGGTCTATGCCAGGACCCGGGCCGGCCTCGACGATATCTGCGCCGAAGTGCGCAACATCGCCGCCAGCACCGGCATCAACCTGATTTCCGAGGGCTTCGGGGCACGGGCGCATTACATGGCCCAGCATCCCGGCAATACCGGGGCGCGGAGCCGCAAGGCGGCGATCACCAACCACAATTTCGCGGACCTGGCGACATTGCACCGCACGCCCTTGGGCAAGCCCGGAAGCGACGTGCCCTGGGGCCTGCCGATCACACTCTTCCCGACGCCCGAACGCGGCGGGTTCCGCTTCAATTTTCATGAGCAGGGCGCACCGGATCGCGAGCCGACCGGCGGGCACACGTTGATCCTCGGCCGCCCCGGCTCCGGCAAGTCGGTGCTCGCCGCCTTCCTCATGGCCATGGCGCGGCGGGCGGGTGCCCGGCTCTTCGTCTTCGACTACCGCGCCGGTATGGAAATGGCGGTACGGGCGCTCGGCGGCAGCTATTCGACCGTGCGGGCAGGACGGCCCACGGGTCTCAATCCGCTGCAGACCGAGACCGATCCGCGCGGCCAGGCCTGGCTCGCGGACTGGCTCGCGACGCTGCTGGAACGTCGCGACCGCCCGCTCACCCCGGTGCAGACCAACCGGCTGCAGGAGGTCGTGCGCCAGAACGCTTCGGCCAGTCATGAAGGCCTCCGCAACTGGTCGGATTTTGCCTCGCTGCTGGTCTCGACCGATGACGAGGGCGATCTCTTCGAGCGCATGCAGGAATGGACCGCCGAGGGCCGCTACGGCTGGATCTTCGGCGCCAATGCGCAGGACACATTCAATTTGGGGGGCAGCCTCGCCGGAGACATCTCCGGCTTCGATCTGACCGGCATCCTCGATTCTGAGAGCGAACGGGAACGCATGGCGGTGCTCTCCTATCTCTTCCGGCGCGTCGAGCGGGTGATCGAGGACCGCAAGCCGACGGTGATCCTGATCGACGAGGCCTGGAAGGCACTCGACAATGCGTATTTCGCCGAGCGGCTCTCGAACTGGCTCGTCACCGCCCGGAAACAGAACGCCGTCGTCGTGATGATGACGCAATATGCCAGCCAGCTCGAACGCACCCGCACCGGCAAAACCATCGTCGAGGCGGTACCGACGCAGATCCTCCTGCCGAACATCCGCGCCAGCGAGGCCGATTATGCCATGCTCGGGCTCTCGGAGAAGGAGCTCGACATCCTTCTAGGCGTCGGCTCGTCCTCGCGCCTGGCGCTGGTCCGCGACGATCGGGGCTCTGTGGTGATCGATGCCGATCTCTCGAGCCTAGGGCCGCTCGTGACCATCCTCGGCGGCATGGAAAAGGGCGAGGAGCTGGTGGGCAGCGATTACCGCGACCGTTCAGACTTCTGGAGAACATGATGAACAAGACGATGACCCTGCGCCTGGGGTGTCTCGCCCTCGGGCTCACCCTGTCAGCCTGCGCCGAATACCGGCCCGCTACGGCGAACTGCTTCAATTTCCGGGCCGAGACCGCGAACGCGCCGCGTGTTTCCACCAAGGGTGCCGCGGTCACGCGGGCCGATACCTCCTGTACCTTCACCGCGCTCGGGCTTGCGGACTGATCCATGTTGCGCCGGCTTCCTCCGCTTCTCGCTTTCGCCGCGCTCGCGTGTCCCGCGTCGGGGCAGGGTGTGCCGACCTTCGACGCCCAAGGTTTCGCGCGCACGGCGGCGCTCATCGCGCAGCGCGATCGGGATCTGGCGCTGCAGCGGGACCGGCTGACCCGGGAGGAGGAGCTGGCCGAAATCGAACGCCAGCAGCTCGCGGCGCTGGACGATCTCGTCGAAGCGACAAGCTTGGGCGGAACCGATGTCTCTGCTACCATCGCGGGACTGGAGGCGGGCAGGGGCTCCGAGACCTCCGCCGCCGTGGTCTATGGGCCTGCGGATGGTAATCCGGCCGCGCCGCGGATGTTCGGCGACGCACGCGAGGGGATCGAGGAGCTGATCATCCGCGCGGCGCGCGACACCTTCTCTCTCCCTGGGGTGTCGCGCGCCGGACTGTCCCTCGTGCAATGGCGCTGTCTCCTCCAGGCGCTGATCTGGCAGGAGAGCCGGTTCCAGATCGGCGCCCGTTCTCCTGTCGGCGCCTTCGGCCTCACCCAGATCATGCCCGGCACCGCCTCCGATCTCGGCATCTACCCCGCCTATTACGACGATCCCTACCTGCAGGTGACCGGCGGCGCGCGCTACCTCGCGCAGATGCTGAACATGTTCGGCGGCAACATCATCCACGGGCTCGCCGCCTATAACGCGGGTCCCGGCAACGTGCAGGATCACGGCGGCGTGCCGCCGTTCTCAGAAACCCAACACTACGTCGTGGTCATCCCCGAACAGTACAACCGCTACCTTTCTGCTGTCGGCGGGATCGACGCGCTCGGCACCATCGACCCGGTCCTGCTCGCCAATGCGAGCTTCAGCCTCTCGGCACATGGCTCCGGGGTCTATGGCGACTATTCGATGGTCTCGGTCCGGGCCGCGGCCCTTCGGGTGCAGGACATCATCGAGCGGATCGGCGAGACGGAAGACCTTCACGAAGCGCTGGCGCTCAACACCTATGCCCGCGCGGAACTGGCGCGCCTCGTCGCCATCCGCACCCGCCTCAAGGCCGCACGAACCGAGCCGATGAGCGCCGAGCAGATCGCGCTCGCCGCCGCGCAGGCCGCCGAGCGGCAATACATGGATTTCAGTTTGGAGACATTGCGATGAGGACGACCTTCCCGCGCGCACGGAGAATTCTGTTCGGAACAGCCGCGGCGGTGGCCGTGACGATGAGCCTGGCGCCCGCGCCTGCAATCGCCCAGGGCGTGCCGACCGTCGACACCCAGAACATCGCCCAGGAAATCCGCCAGCTGCAGCAGATGCTGGAGGATTTCGGGATCCAGACCGATCAGCTGGACACGCTCCTCGAACAGCTCGATCTCGTGCAGCAGCAGTTCGACCAGCTGAACCAGATGTACGCCTCGCTCACCGGCGCCCGGGATCGCATCCTGGGCCTCTTCATGGGCGGCGATCTGGACGGGCTGCTCGAGGCGGATTTCTCCGACATCGGTGACCTGATCACCGGCATCCAGCAGGGCGACTGGAGCGCGCTCCTCGGCTCCTCCGCCGGACCGCTCCGCACCCGGATGGCGACCGCGCTGGCGAGCGCCGGCTTCGACGAAGACAGCCTTGCCGAGATCGCCCGCAGCGGCAGCCCCGGCGCGCAAGGGGTGGCCACTCGCGCTACCACCGGGGCTGTGCTCTCGGCCGCGGCGCAGAACAGCCATGCCGAGGCGGCGCAATCGCTGGAACGCGTCGAGCGATTGGTCGAGATGATCCCCGACATGGCCGATCTGAAGGAGTCGATGGATCACAACACCCGGGTGACCGCCGAGCTCGCCATCGCGATGACCCGGATGTGGGAGCTTGAGGCGATCCAGACCGTCGGCGCGGGCAATGCGGGCGTGGTCGATGCCGCGACCATCGCGGAAGAGCGGCGTTACATGGACTTCACCCTGCCGGAACTGCGGCCATGACGATGGGAACGGGCATCGACACCATCGTCGAGGAGGAACTGGTCTATGGCGCGCTGCGGCGCGAGGAGACCTGGCGCAAGATCGGCATCGGCGGCGCGGTCTTCGGCGTATTGGGCTGCCTCTCGGCCGCCGCCGTCGCCCTCCTGATCGAAACCCCGCCCCCGGTCGTCGTGCCCTTCGATCCGGCGACCGGCCTCGCCCTGCCGAACGCAGCCGTCCAGACCGTGACGCTGGCCGAGCGCCCCGCCGTGATCGAGGCGCAGATCTACCGCTACATCACCGACCGCGAGACCTACAACCAGCTCGACAATGACCTCCGCGTGCGCCGGGTGCTCGCGCAATCGAAAGGCGCGGCCGAGGCCAGCATGCGCGCCACCTGGACCAGCGGGCAGGAGAGCTATCCACCGACGCGCTACGGGGCAGGGGCCGAGATGGCGGTGGAGATCGCCAGCATCACCCTCATCGGCGAGAACCGCGCGCAGGTGCGCCTGCGCAAACGCCTGACCGGACCGCAGGGCGTGCAGGACGGCGCCTTCACCGCCACGCTGATGTTCGAGTTCCACCCCGAGACCCCGCGCGTCCTCGACGAGGTCTGGCAGAACCCCTTCGGCTTCACCGTAACGCAATATGCCATCAGATCGGACCGCCCCTAATGACGACCCGCAATTCCCTTTCCAGCCTGCTGTGTGCCGCCGCAATCTCCCTGGGCATGCCCGCATGGGCTGAGACCACGCCCGGCCGCGGCACCCACGACAGCCGGGTCCGGATCGCGACCTGGGTCGATGGCCAGGTGTTCCGCGTCGTGACCAGCCTCACCCGCGTGACCACGGTCGAGTTCGGCGAGGGCGAGACCATCCGCTCGATCATCGCCGGCGACACGGTCGGCTTCCAGTTCGACGCGGTCCCGGGCGGCCGCGCCTTCGCGATCAAGCCCGTGGCCTCGGGCGTCGCCACCAACATCACCGTCTACACCAACCGGCGCTCCTACTATTTCCATGTCGTCGAGGCACGCGAGACCCCGCACTACGTCGTGCAGTTCCGCTACCCCGAAAGCCGCAGCGCGCCCCGGCAGGCGGTGGCGGCCGCCGCGCCAAATGCCAATTACGGCGCGAGCGAGCAGCGCGAGTTCACGCCACTCTCGGTCTGGGACGATGGCACCTTCACCTATTTCCGCTTCGCGCGGAACGCACCCGTTCCTGCGATCTTCCGCTACACGCGCGGCGCGGAGCGCGCGGTCAACAGCCAGGCGCAGGCGGATGGCGTGATCCGCGTCTCCGGGGTGAACCCTGAATGGGTGCTGCGCCTCGGCGACGAGGTGGTCTGCATCCAGGACCTCGGCGGCAGGGGAGCTGGCACATGAGCAACGAGCCCGACGATCTCGCGGCCCGCCTCGCCGCGCTCGAAGGTGCCGCTGGGAAGAAGGCGTCAGCCCGGCGTCCGTCCCCGGTCACGGCTCTGCTCGGCGTGCTCGGGATCGCGGGCCTGGGCGGTCTCGCCTATGCCGCGTTCCAGCCCGAGGCGTCAGCGCCGATGCCGACCGCCGCGCCAGCCGAGTTCCAGGACCAGGGGTCGGGCTTCGGCGACCTGGTGCCCGCTGTCCTGCCGGTCCGGACCCCGGAGCCGGCACCGGCGGACGCCGGACCGAGCGAGACCGAGCGCGCCCTGGCCGAAGCCCTTGCGGCCGTCCGGGAAGAACTCGATGCGCTCCTGGCCAAGGAGGCGGAGCCATCTTCCTCCGCCGCCGATGCCGCCATCTCCGATCTGACCGCGCAGATCGCGGCGCTGCAGGCGGCGGGCGAAGAGTCCCGCCGCGCCTTCGAGCGGCAGTTGACCGAGCGCGACCGGGCGCTGGAACAGATGCGCATGGATCTGGAACTGGCGCAGCTGCAACAGCCCGCACCGGCCGCGCTCGGGCCCACAGAGGAAGAGTTGCGCCTCGCCGAGCTCGAACGCCGCCGCGCGGCGGAAGCCGAGGCCCGCGCCGAACGCATCGCCTCACCGATGATCGCCTTCTCCGGCGCCGGCAACGGACCGCAGGGCGGGGCCATCGAGGCCCGGCTGAACGCCGACGAGGCCTTCGTCCGGGCCGGTGCGCAGGTCGCCGAGGTGACCCGCGCGGAGGTGATCGCCAACCCGTCCCACACCGTGCCGCAGGGCACGATGATCCAGGCGGTGACCGAGACCGCGCTCGACAGCAGCCTGCCCGGTGCGATCCGGGCCATCGTCTCCGAGGACGTGCATGCCTTCGACGGCTCGCGCATCCTGATCCCGCGCGGGTCGCGGCTCATCGGACGCTATCGCTCCGACGTGGCGCTGGCGCAGTCCCGGGTGATGGTGGCCTGGGACCGGATCATCCTGCCCGACAACCAGTCGGTCCAGATTAGCGCCTATGGCGGCGACGAACTCGGGCGGTCCGGCACGACCGGCTTCGTCGACACGCGCTTCGCCGAACGCTTCGGCTCGGCCGCGCTCATCTCTCTGATCGGCGCGCTCCCGGCGGCCGCGGCGGGCCAGATCGAGGACGAGGCGGCGGCGGATGTGGCAAGCGATGTCGGGTCCGATCTGCGCGACAGCACCCGGAGCGTCATGCAGGAGTACCTTGCGATCAAGCCGGTCATCCATGTCGACCAGGGCACGCGGATCACCGTCATGGTCGATCGCGATCTCGAGATCTTCTGACATGGCGACGAGCTACCTCGAAGCCTCGCTCGACGCGCTGGCGCCAGCCATTGGCCGTCCCGACGTCATCGAGATCTGCATCAATCCCGACGGCAGCACCTGGGGCGAGTTCCATGGCGACCATTTCATGTCCGCGCTCGGCACGCCCCTGAGCCAGACCGCCATCAAGGATCTCGGCAACCAGATCGCCTCGGCCGCGGGCACGACGCTCAGCCAGAAGAAACCCATCATCTCGGTCAGCATCCTCTACCGGGACCGCCCGATCCGCGCCCAGGTGATCCAGCCGCCTGCCGTCGAAGGCGGTTTTTCGATCTCGCTGCGGTTCTTCTCACGCCTGCCACTGGAGGAGATCAAGCTCGCCTATCTCTTCGACCAGGAAACCAGCCTCGAGGCGCTGCGGCGCGAGCGGAACCTCGCCCTGCGCGAGGTCGTGGCTTCGGGCGAGATCGACGCGGCGCTGGCCTTCTGCGTGCAGAACAAGCTCAACATGATCGTCTCGGGCGGGACCTCGACCGGC
This sequence comes from Thioclava sp. FR2, assembly GCF_051200875.1. Taxonomy (GTDB): domain Bacteria; phylum Pseudomonadota; class Alphaproteobacteria; order Rhodobacterales; family Rhodobacteraceae; genus Pseudotabrizicola. The sequence goes on along the minus strand of NZ_CP195192.1, from coordinate 71,574 downwards.
AAGACCGTCGCGGCCCGGAAGATCCTCTCCCTCGTCCCGGACGCGGAGCGGATCGTCACCATCGAGGAGGCGGCGGAACTGCGCCCCAGACAACCGAACGCGGTGACGTTGATCTCGGATCGGGAAAGCGACACGCGCGGCGCCGACCAGCTCCTGACCTCGACCTTGCGGATGCGCCCCGACCGGATCGTGCTGGGTGAGGTTCGGGGCAAGGAGGCGATGACCTTCCTCGAGGCGATCAACACAGGCCATGGCGGCTCGCTCACCACGCTCCACGCGGAAACCCCGCAGCTCGCCGTGAGACGGCTTGCCATCGCCGCGCTGAAGACCGATCTGCCCCTGACCTACGCCGACATGATCCGCTACATCGAAGGCTCGATCGACGTCATCATCCAGGCCGGCCGCCACCAGGGCGCGCGCGGCATCACCGAATTCTACCTGCCCGGCCAGACCGAAGACCCGGGTCAGTGACCATCAAAGGATACCCCATGCGCCTTTCCAACATTGCCATCCTTATCGTTTTTGGCGCCGGTCCGGTTTTGGCCGAGGGCGCGCCCGACGTGTCAAACGACCTCACGGTCGACATGGCGCCGCAGCAGTACCGCATCTGCAACGATCGTCCCGCGCGGCCCGCCTGGATGGATGAGTTGCATCCGCGTGAAGCCTACAAGGCGCTGACGATGATGGATCTCTACGAGTTGAGGGCTTGGGAGCGGATTGCCGAGACAGAGGATTGCTCTTGCGAAACGCGCTTCCCGGGATGGGATGAGGTTTCAGTGGAATACGCCGAGCGGTTTGCCACCAGCTCCAATGCTGAACATACGCAGGCCCAGCTTCAAATCCGCCGGGAACGCAATGACATCCGCCAAGTCGTTCAGGACATCTGTGAAGCCCAAGGCAACTGGTAATGGGCGTCGTCAGCTGGATGGTCGGAACGGCGGACGCCTTCCTCGCCGATGCCGCGGAGTCCCAGTTCGGGGCGGTCGCAGGCAATATCGGCGCGATCGTCCTGCTGATGGTCACCCTGTCGGCCATCGGCCTCTTCATCAACATGGCCTTCCAGTACCGCAGCATGGATGGCGCGAGCTTCTTCTGGTACCTCATGAAGCTGATGCTGGTCGGGCTCTTCGCCTTCAACTGGGTGCAGTTCAATGCGGTCGCCAACGCGGTGATTGGCGGCTTGGATTACGTCGCAGGCGCGCTCGTTTCGTCAGTTGGCGGAAGTGGGGCGGGCGCCACGCACTTCGCTGGCGAGTTTGACAATCTGATCGAACGATTTGCCGACTATCTGAACGCCATAGGCAGCAACCTGAACTGGATGACCGGCGCGATCCTCGGTGGGATCGGCCTCGTGCTCCTGAGCCTCCTCGGCTTCATGACCGGCATCGTCCTGATCTTCGCCAAGATGATGCTGACCCTCATGCTTGGGCTCGCCCCGGTCATGATCGCGCTCTCGCTCTTCGATGCGACGAAAGACTTCTTCCACCGTTGGGTCTCGACCACCGTCAGCTATGCCTTCTACCCCGTCGTCATCGCCGCGATGTTCTCGACCGTGGTCGGCATGGCCAACGCGCTCCTGGCCCAGCTCGGCGATCCTGGCTCCGCGACGAATATCGGCTCGCTCATCCCGTTCTTCGTGATGGTGTTCCTAGCAAAGGGTTTCGTGGCAGCCACGCCGCTGATCGTGCGGGGGCTATCAGGGAATCTTATGTTGGCGGCTGCGCCCGCCTTTGTCGCTGGATCGACTGGGATGATACGCGGTTTCTTCAATACCGCCGGCGTCAAGGGCAGGTCGCGGATCGGCGCATTGACCACTGGGGAGGTAATCGGGCGAGGCGTTGCGCAAAGTCCTGCGGCTGTGAGGGCTGCGGCAACATCCGCAAGCGTTCAGCTAGTCAGTATATCAGAGAGAGCAAAGAGGTTGGTCCAGTGATGGACGGTGGAGATTTCGTTATAGTCTCAATGAGTTGCAGGGCGTCTTATGCAGCGCATGTTCAGTTTCTGATCGCGTGACTTCGCGCTGTGTCGCGGGCATTACGGCGCGTTCGCCCAGACCCTAAAAAAGTTGCGATACAGTGAGGTCGATTCGGTGGTGTCCTTCGCGCAAAAGCGGATTCCGTAAGCCCTGTTCGCCTCGTCGGCGCTGCCGTGCCAGTGATCTGGAATGGCAGAGCAGTAAGCACCATGCGGCAGCCGATACACTGGCTCGTCTGGAAGCGGACGGGCACTGTCTGTGACCCGGTGTTCGTGAACGGGCGTCCTTTAGGTCAGGTGAGGATCGGAGTATGGAATTGGAAAATTCGAGCCATCGACGATGATATCGGAGAGGCTGTAGCGGTCAAAGACCTCAAGCATCGCCTCGATGGCACTGTCAAGGATGCGGGGCAGGTGGCATGAGCGCGTAATCAGGCATTTGTTGTCTGCGCGGAAGCATTCGACCAGCGCGAAGTCCGGCTCGGTTGCCCTGATGACTCTACCGAGGTTGATCGCCTCTGGCGGTGCCGCCAGACGGAAGCCGCCCGATCGTCCGCGCTGAGCCTCGAGCAAGCCTTCATGCGTCAGGGTCCGAACCACCTTTTTCAGATGTGGCGCAGAAATTCCGTAGATTGCCGCGGCTTCCTCGATGGTCACGTTGTTGCCGTCCCTGCTCGCCGCAAGGATCAGGATGCGCAAGGCATAGTCGGAAAATTTCGTCAGTCGCATGGTCGACACCTCCTGATGTGGCAAGTGTCGGTGACCCGGGGTTGCCCATTTCGAATGACTACCTTCCAAAAGGGTCATCTTGTTTGATCCTGATCAACGCGCCTTCCCGCGCGGGATGAGACAAGGCCCTCAGAAAAGGGTGATTTGAAATCTCCTTAATATCGGAAAAATGGAATGTCCGGAACTGGCCCACACAAGATGCACGCATGCCTTGCGAACCTGCGCAAGGTTCTCTGCAGCGTTGTTGTGGTGCTCGCGGTTCTGGGACTGGTTGCGCAAGTCGCCCAACCCGGCCGCGCCCACGCGGGTGAAAGCGTTCATGGGTTCGAGATCGTCATCTGCTCCGGCGACGGGGCGAAAAAGATTACGGTCGATCAAGAGGGCAATCCCATCGAGGCGCCTGGCGAAGCGGTCTGCGATTGCGGCTGTGCTGTATGTCCATCTTCCGGTGGCGTTTTCCTGATTCATGAAGCCGCTGCCCTCGAGCCTTCGATGTCCTTTGCGGCCGCCGTTCCATGCACCTTGAAATCGACAAACCGCGCCCGTGAACGCGGGCGGTTGCCGGTCCCGCGCGGGCCCCCGACCGAGAAAGAAGCCTGATGTTCCTGTTCCGAAGCCTCCTTCGCATCCTGTTCCTGCTTGCCGCAATGGCCGCGCCCGCATCCGCGCAGAGTCCGGTTCTCGGCCAGTTCCTCGGCGAAGTTTCCCCTTCCGAGCTTATCGAAGGCGCAGACGCCTTCGGCCCGATCCGTGACGATCTGCCGGTCGTCCCCGTCCAGAGCGGCGGCGAAACCGTGGGCTGGGCATTCGTCACGTCGGATTTTGTCGGCACGACCGGCTATTCCGGCAAACCCATCCACGTGATGGTCGCCATCGGACAGGATGCCGTGCTGCGCGCGGTCCGCCTGGTCAAGCATTCCGAACCCATCGTCCTGATCGGCATTCCCGAGGCCAAGGTGCAGGCGCTGACCGCCTCATACGCCGGTCTGGACATCGCGGCCGAAGCGGCGGCCGGCGGTGTCGCGCATGATCTCAACATCATTTCCGGCGCGACGGTCACGATCATGGTCATCGACGACTCGGTCGTCCGGTCCTCGATCCGGGTGGCGCGCACCCTGGGTCTGGGTGGGCTCGCCCCCGAAACCGCGCCCGAGGGGCCGAAATACGCGATCAATGCCGAGGCGACCGCGGCAGGCGACTGGCAGACGCTGGTCGGGGACGGCACGATCCGGCGCCTGTCGCTGGATGTCGGACAGGTGAACCGCGCCTTTGAACAGGTTGAAGACCCGCGCGCGGCGGCGCGTCCCATTGCCGGGGCGGAAGACGACACGTTCATCGATCTCTACGCCACGCTTGTCTCGATCCCCGGGATCACCGACGCGCTACTCGAACCGGCCGAGGGCCAGAACCTGCGCGACTGGCTGGCCGAGGGCGAGCACGCTCTGCTGGTCGCCGGTCGTGGGCAGTATTCCTTCAAGGGCTCGGGCTATGTCCGTGGCGGTATCTTCGACCGCATCCAGCTGATCCAGGGCGATATCTCGGTGCGCTTCCGCGACCGCGACCACCGCCGGGTGGGCGCCATCGTCACCGATGGAGTGCCGACCCTGTCCGAGATGGACCTGTTCCGCATTCCCGCCGACATCGGCTTCGATCCGACCGAGCCATTCCGCCTGCAACTTCTGGTCCAGCGCGATGTGGGTGCCATCGAGCGTGTCTATACCACCTTCGAGATGGGCTGGCAGCCACCCGCCGCCTTTCTGGAACCGATCACACCCGAACCCGCGCCCGCCGCAGCGATCGCGCCCGAGCCGGACGAGGCCACCGCCAAGACGGCGCTCTGGCAGCGCATCTGGCGTGACAAGACGGTGGAGATCGCCGTTCTGGCGGTGATGCTCGCGGTTCTGACGGTCGTGTTCTTCTTCCAGGACCTCGTCACGCGCTCGGCCCGGGCCACGCTCTGGTTCCGCATGGGTTTCCTGACGGTCACGCTGGTTTTCCTCGGCTGGTATGCCAACGCGCAACTGTCGGTCGTGAACCTGATGGCGCTGGCCAATTCGCTGGCGAACGACTTTACATGGGAAGCGTTCCTGCTGGATCCGCTGACCTTCATCCTGTGGTTCTCGGTCGCTGCCGCGCTGATCTTCTGGGGGCGCGGCGCCTATTGCGGCTGGCTCTGCCCGTTCGGCGCGCTCCAGGAGCTCTCGAACCGCATCGCGAAAATCTTCAAGGTGCCGCAATGGGAATTGCCCTGGGGTCTTCATGAACGCCTGTGGGCGGTGAAGTACATGCTCTTCCTGGGGCTGTTCGGCGTCTCCCTCGCCTCCATCGAACAGGCCGAGCATCTGGCCGAGGTCGAGCCGTTCAAGACCGCGATCGTGCTGAAGTTCGACCGCGCCTGGCCCTTCGTGTTGTATGCCGGTGTCTTGCTGTTCATCGGGCTCTTCGTCGAGCGGTTCTACTGCCGCTATCTCTGCCCGCTGGGCGCAGCCCTCGCAATTCCGGCCCGAATCCGGATGTTCGACTGGCTCAAGCGCTACCGCGAATGCGGCAATCCCTGCCAGACCTGTGCCAACGACTGCATGGTGCAAGCGATCCACCCGACCGGAGAGATCAACCCGAACGAGTGCCTGAACTGTCTGAACTGCCAGGTGCTCTACCGGTCGAAAACGAAATGCCCCGTCGTCCAGCGCCGCGAGAAACGCCGCGCGACAGCCTCGGCGAGCACCGAGGCGCTCGACAGGGTTCTGACCAATCACCCCAACAGAAAGGAGACTCGAAATGTCTGACAAAATGGGGAAAAGCGGCATCAGCCGGCGTGGCCTTCTGGGCGCGACGGCGGGAGGGGCCGCACTCGGCACGCTGGGCGTATCCGGCAGTGCCATGCTGGGCGGCGCAACGGGCGCGGCCTTGCTGGGATCGGCCACGCCGGCCCGGGCAGCAACCGAGGCCGGCCATGTCGCGCCGGGCGAACTGGACGAGTATTATGGCTTCTGGTCGTCTGGCCAGACCGGCGAGATGCGCATCCTCGGTATCCCCTCGATGCGCGAGCTGATGCGGGTGCCGGTGTTCAACATCTGCTCCGCCACTGGTTGGGGCATCACCAACGAGTCCAAGAAGATCCTGACCGAGGGCCTGACCCAGAAGACCAAGGACTACCTCGCTGCCAACGGCTTGGAATTCCCGCGTAATGGCGACCTGCACCACGTCCACATGTCTTTCACCGAGGGCAAGTACGACGGCCGGTTCCTGTTCATGAACGACAAGGCCAACACGCGCGTCGCGCGGGTCCGCTGCGACGTCATGAAATGCGACAAGATCATCGAGATTCCCAACGCCAAGGGCATCCACGGCCTGCGTCCGCAGAAATGGCCGCGCACCAACTACGTCTTTGCCAACGGTGAGGATGAGGCGCCCATGGTCAACGACGGACAGGTGCTCGACGATCCGTCGAAATACGTGAACTTCTACACCGCGATCAACGCCGACGACATGACCATCGCGTGGCAGGTGATGGTGACCGGCAACCTCGACAACACCGACGCGGATTACGATGGCAAGTATGCCTTCTCGACCTCCTACAACTCCGAGATGGGCATGAACCTCGCCGACATGACGGCGGCGGACATGGACCATGTCGTGGTCTACAACATCGCCGAGATCGAAAAGGGCATCGAGGCCGGCGACTTTGTCGAACTGAACGGCGTCAAGGTCATCGATGGGCGCAAGGGATCGGAAAAGAACTATGTCCGCTACATCCCGATCCCGAACAACCCGCATGGCTGCAACATGGCGCCGGACCGGGTGCACCTGTGCATCGGCGGCAAGCTGTCGCCAACGGTCAGCGTGATCGACGTGCGCAAGCTGGACGCGGTGTTCTACGACGGCGCCGAGCCGCGTTCGGCCGTGGTGGCGGAACCGGAACTGGGGCTCGGTCCGCTTCACACCTGCTTCGACGGCCAGGGCAACGCCTTCACGACGCTGTTCCTCGACAGCCAGGTGGTGAAGTGGAACATCGAGAAGGCGGTGCAGGCCTATGCCGGAGAAAGCGTCGATCCGATCATCTCGAAGACCGACGTGCACTACCAGCCGGGCCACAACTCGACCGCCGAGGGCGAGACACTGGATGCCGCGCCGAAATACTACATCTCGATGAACAAGTTCTCGAAGGACCGTTTCATCAATGTCGGCCCGCTCAAGCCCGAGAACGAGCAGCTCTTCGTCATCGACGGCGACAACCTGACGCTCATCCATGACGGACCGACCTTCGCCGAACCGCACGACTCGATCCTGGTGCACCGGTCCAAGGTCAGTCCGCTGCATGCCTGGAACCGCGACGACCCGATGTGGGAAGACGCGCGCCAGCAGGCCACGGCGGACGGCGTCGACCTAGACTGGGGCCATGACGAAATCATCCGCGACGGTAACAAGGTGCGGGTCTATATGTCCTCGGTCGCGCCGCAGTTCAGCCTTGAGAAGTTTACCGTCAAGCAGGGCGACGAAGTGACGGTGTATGTCACCAACATGGACGACATCGACGACCTGACGCACGGCTTCACCATGGGCAACCACGGCGTCGCGATGGAGGTCGGGCCGCAGCAGACGGCCTCTGTGACCTTCACGGCGGCGCAGCCGGGCGTCTACTGGTACTATTGCCAGTGGTTCTGCCACGCGCTCCACATGGAGATGCGCGGCCGGATGTTCGTCGAACCGCAAGGCGCCTGACCATGAAGCGTATCCGGCTCCTCCTTGTCGCCTGCCTGGCCGCCCTCGCGGTCCAGGCGGCGGCGGAAACGCGGACGGTAGCGCCCGCGCCGGGTGCGCTTGCTGCCGCCGTCGCCGGGGCCAACCCCGGCGACGTGCTGATCCTGATGCCGGGCCTGCACCATGGCCCGGTGTCCATCGACCTTCCGCTGACCCTTGAAGGCCACGACGGCGCCATCCTCGAAGGCAACGGAACGGGCAGCGTCGTTTCCGTGAGCGGCGACGGCGCGGTGATCCGCAACCTGACGATCCGTGGCTCGGGCAATGACGGCGCAGAAATCGATTCAGGCGTAAAGCTCGAACGGACGGCCACGAACGCGCTTGTCGAAAACAACCGCCTGACCGGCAACCTGCACGGCATTACCGTGCACGGCGCGCGCGACAGTATCGTGCGCGGAAACCGGATCGAAGGCCGCCGCGATCGGCGGGTGAACGACCGGGGCAACGGCATCTACGTCTGGAACGCACCCGGCACGCTGGTCGAGGGCAACGAGGTGGTCTGGGGCCGCGACGGGATCTTTGCCAACGCATCGAAAGACAACACCTTTCGCAACAACACCTTCCGCGACCTGCGCTTTGCCGTACATTACATGTACACGAACAATTCCCAGGTCATCGGCAACATCTCCCTGGGCAATACCTTGGGGTTTGCCCTGATGTTCTCGAACCGGATCGAGGTGCGGGACAACCTGTCGCTGGGCGACCGCACGCATGGCATCATGCTGAACTACGCCAACAACGCGCAGGTCACTGGCAACCTGGTGCGCGGCGGCACGCATGAAAAGTGCACCTTCATCTACAACGCGCACAAGAACCGGATCGCGGGCAACCGCTTCGAGGGATGCGAGATCGGCATTCACTTCACCGCCGGGTCCGAGCGCAACCAGATCACCGGCAATGCCTTCGTCGGCAACCGCCACCAGGTGAAATACGTCGGAACCCGGCACATGGAATGGAGCGCGGAAGGCCGCGGAAATTTCTGGTCGGACCACCCGGCTTTCGATCTGGACGGCGACGGGATCGCGGACGGTGCCTTCCGGCCGAACGACCTGATGGACCACATCCTGTGGTCGCAGCCTTCGGCCAAGCTGCTGCTGGGCTCGCCCGCCGTGCAACTGGTGCGCTGGAGCCAGGCCGCCTTTCCAGCGACCCTGCCGGGCGGCGTGCTGGACAGCGCGCCGCTGATGACGGCGCCCGAGATCGCGGTGCCAGCCGACATCGCGGCGCTGGAGGCCGATGCGCTGGCCCGCGCCGGAGACATTGAGGAGATGAGCGATGCTGACCTGCTCTCGGGTCACTAGGACTTTTGGCGCCGTCGAGGCGCTGCGGGATGTCAGCCTTGCGGTGGCCGAAGGCGAGCGCGTTGCGCTGCTGGGTCACAACGGGGCGGGCAAGTCGACCCTAATGAAGACCATCCTCGGCCTGATCCCGGCGACCTCGGGCGAGATCCGTGTGGCGGGCGCCGCGCCCGGCGACCGCGCCGCGCGCGAGGCCACGGCCTATCTGCCGGAAAACGCGGCCTTTCACTCGGCCCTGACCGGGCGCGAGCAGATCGCGCTGTACCTGCGGTTGCGCGGCGAACCCGCGTCGAAGGCTGGCGCCCTGCTGGAACGGGTCGGGCTGGAGCAGGCCGCCGACCGCCGGATCGGCACCTATTCCAAGGGGATGCGGCAGCGCGTCGGGCTGGCGCAGGCGCTGATCGGACGGCCGCGGCTGATGGTGCTGGACGAACCGACCAGCGGCCTCGACCCCGTCTCGCGGCGCGAATTCTACGCCATCCTCGCCGAGCTGGCGCGGGACGGCACGGCGATCCTGCTGTCCTCGCATGCCCTGACCGAGGTCGAGGCGCGCACCGACCGCATCGCCATCCTGTCGAAGGGGCGGCTGGTGGCCAACGACACGCTTGCGAATCTGCGACGCGAGGCCGGACTGCCGATCCACATCCAGGTGGCCGCCCGGCCCGAGACGGTGGGCGACGTGGCCCGGCGGCTGGATGGCACCCGCGTCAACGGCGTGCGGGTCGACCTGACCTGCGCGCATGGCGACAAGCTGTCCCGCCTCGGCCAGATCGCCGGTCTCGGCGGCATGATCGAGGACGTCGAGGTGATCCCGCCGAGCCTCGAAGACCTGTACACCCATTTCAGCCGGAGGTCAGATCAATGACCCGTGTGATGGCCGGGGCCGGATCCGAGATCCGTATCGCGATGCGCAACCGCTGGGTCGCGATCGCGGTCACGATGATGGCGCTCTTTGCGCTTGTCCTGTCGGCGGCGGGCAGCGCGCCGACAGGACAGATCGGCGCCGACAAGCTGTCGGTCACGGTCGCGAGCCTCACCTCTCTCGCCGTGTACCTCGTTCCGCTTCTCGCGCTGCTGATGTCCTTCGACGCGGTGGCGGGTGAGATCGAGCGGGGCACGCTGCCGCTGATCCTGACCTATCCCGTCAGCCGGGGCGAGATCCTTGCAGGCAAATTCCTCGCGCATCTGGCGGTTCTGGGCATCGCCCTTCTGGCCGGCTACGGCATGGCCGCCGTGGCGGCCTTCGCTTTCGATCCCGGGGCGGCGGCGGGTCTGCCCGCGCTTGTGCGGCTGCTGCTGTCCTCCCTATTGCTGGGCGCGGCTTTCCTCGGGGCGGGCTATGCCGTCTCGGCGGTGTCGCGCCGCCCGGGCGCGGCCGCCGGCGCGGCCATCGGGCTGTGGCTGGTCTTCGTCGTTCTTTACGATCTCGGACTGCTGGCCGCCGTGGTCGCCGATGGCGGCGGACCCTTCACCACGCGGGTCTTTCCGTGGCTTCTGCTTGCGAACCCGGCCGACGCCTTTCGGCTTTACAACCTCGCCGCCTCCGGGGCGTCGGGCGCGGCGGCGGGCGTCGCAGGCGCGGCGCAGACCATTCCGCCGGCCTTGGCGCTGTCCTTGCTGCTGGTCTGGGCGGCGGGCGGTTTTGCCCTTGCCCTGCTCGCCTTCCGGAGGGTGCGGCCATGACCCGCCTCATTGCTCTCGCGCTTGTCGCTCTCGTGCTTTCGGGCTGTAAGGAAGAGGTGGCCGAACGGCCGTTGCCCGTCACCATGACCGCCGAGGCCGTGGGCCATTACTGCCAGATGGACCTGCTGGAACATCCCGGCCCCAAGGCGCAGGTCCATCTGGCGGGTCTGCCCGATCCGCTGTTCTTCAGCCAGGTGCGCGACGCGATCGCCTACCAGCGGATGCCCGAGCAAAGCCATGCCATCGCCGCGATCTATGTCAGCGACATGGGCGCCGCCCCCAGCTGGGAGGCGCCCGGCGCCGACAACTGGATCTCCGCCGAGACTGCCGTTTACGTAGTTGGCGCCACCGTCGCGGGCGGCATGGGGGCGCCCGAGCTGATCCCCTTTGCCGATCGCGCCGCTGCCGAGGATTTTGTCGCCCGAAACGGCGGCGAGATCCTGTCGCTGCTCTCGGTGCCAGACGAGACGGTGCTGGCCCCGGTCGAGTTCAGGCTCGACGACGAGGGCAATTTCATCCCGCCCGAGGGGGCGGCCATCGACTAGGAGACCACCATGCCGAGCCTTTCCCGCCGTCGCTTCATCGCGATCTCTGCCGCCGCCGCGCTGGCGGGCCCCGCCGCGGCGGTACCGAAGCGGTACTGGAGCGGCACTGCGCTTGGAGCGCGGGCGTCGATCACGCTGGACCACCCGGATGCTGCCAAGATCGTGGCGGCCGTATTGCAGGAAATCGACCGCCTGGAGGATGTCTTCAGCCTCTATCGGCCGGGCTCGGCCCTGTCGCGGCTGAACCGCGACGGGTCGCTGGATGCGCCGCCGTTCGAGCTTGTCGAATGCCTTGGCATCGCCGGTGCCGTGCATGACGCGACCGGCGGTGCCTTCGACCCGACGGTTCAGCCGCTCTGGGCGACCTATGCCGAGGCATATGCCGCGGGCGGCACGGTGACGGGCCCGATGCTGGAGGAAGCGCGATCGCGCGTCGGCTGGTCACGGCTCACGGTCGCCCCGTCGCGGATCGCCTTCGCACGGTCGGGCATGGCCCTCACGCTGAACGGCATCGCGCAAGGCTATGTCGCCGATCGCGTGGCAAGGATGCTGGAGGCGCAGGGCCTCGACCGGATCCTGATCGACACGGGAGAGGTGCGCGCCTTGGGTGGCATGCCGTCTGGCGCCCCATGGTCGGTGTCGCTGCCCGATGGCAGGGCGTTCAGGTTCCGGGACCGCGCGCTGGCGACATCGGCACCGCTGGGCACGTCCTTCGACGCGGCTGAAACCATCGGCCACATCCTCGACCCCCGGACCGGACTGCCCGCCCCGGCAACGGCGCGTAGCGTGTCGATCACCGCACCTACCGCGGCCTTGGCCGACGCCCTCTCGACCGGGCTCTGTCTGCTCGCGGGCAAGGAGGTGGAGGAGGCCATCGGGCGGCTGCCGGACTGCCGCCTGGTCTGACGCAGCGCCCCGGACCGCGCCGCAAGGCGGCAGGCCGCTCGCGAAATTCGATCCCGGGTCAGGGGCGCTCCAGTCCGCGACTGACCGCCGGGTCAGCCGATCTTGGTTCGCGCATGACCTCCAGCACTGCATAGAAGGCAGGCAGGATCACGAGGATCAGAACGGTGGCTGCGAGCAGCCCGAAGACGACAGAGATGACCAGTGGCTTGAGTGTCTGCGCCTGCGTCGAGGTTTCCAGCAGGAGCGGCGCCATTCCCATGATGGTGGTTGAAACCGACACGAAGATCGGTCGGAACCGGGACCGCACGGCTTCGCCTGCGGCGCGCGCGGCGGACAGACCCTCGGTGCGGCGGATCTTTATGACCCCGACCAGGAGGATCGCGTTGTTCACCACGATCCCCGCGAGCGAGGCCGCCCCCACCAGCGAGGGCATGGAGATGTTGTAACCCATCAGGACATGGCCCCAGATGACGCCCAGAAATGCCAGCGGGATCGTGATCATCACGATGAGCGGCTCGACATAGCTGCGGAACTGGTAGCTGAGGACGATGTAGATGCCCACCAGCCCGATCAGGAACCCGCGCAGGATCGAGGCGACCGTTTCCGCCGAATTCGCCGCTTGGCCGCCGATCTCGAAACCCAGGCCGGGGGTGGTGGCCGCCAGGTCGGGCAGGAAACCCTCGGCCAGCCGCGCGGTGATCGCGTCGGCATTGCCGATGCGACCATCCACATCGGCTGCAACGGTCAGCGCACGCAGGCCATTGCGGCGCGTGATGGTGCCCCAGCCGCGCGCCTCGTCGATGGTGGCGATGCTCGACAGCGGCACGGTGCCGCCACCGGGCAGGGCGATTTCGAAGTTGCTCAGATTGGTGGGGCTGACGCGATCATCATCGGCCAGCCGCACCTCAAGATCCCAGGCCAGATCGCCGCGCCGGATTTCAGAAAGCTGCGTGCCGAGAAAGGCCGCGCGGATCTGGCCTGCGACGTCAGTGGCGGTCAGCCCGAGGGCTTCGGCGCCTTGCGACAGGCTCAGCCGCAACTCCGGTGCGCCGGGGCGCAGGTCGAGGATCGCGTTGCGCACACCGGCATAGGATTCGAGTTCCGCCAGCGTGGCGCGCCCCGCCGCCTCTAACGCGGAAAGGTCGGGGTGGGTCAGGCGCAGTTCCACCGCGATGCCCTGCGGGCCGATCCCCGGCTCGGTCAGGATCAGCGAGGATACACCGGGCAGAGTGCCGATTTCGTCACGCCAGAGCGTGACGATTTCGTCTAGCGTGCTGGTGCGCGTCTCGGCACCCAGAAGGTCCACCGCGACGGTGGCGACATGGGCGCCGGTCTCGCCCGCCGACAGGTTGCGGCCCAGCAGCGTGATGCGTCGGATGACAAGCGCTTGCGCCCCGGGTTGTTCGGGGGACAGGCGGGCGTTCACGCGCTCCAGCGCCGCCTCTACCTGGGCGACGGCCTCGGTCGTGCGCCCAAGCGGTGTGCCCGCGGGCAGCATCAGCCGCGCCTCCAGCACGTCGCCATCGATCTCGGGCATCGCCTCGCGCTTGACCAACCCACCGCCCAAGGCGCCGACGGTCACGATCAGCGCCCCGATGGCCAGCCCGACAACAAGCCAGCGCGCCTTGATCGCGGTGTCTGCCAGGCGGCCCACGCCGCGCTCGCGCAGGGCATCGAAACCCGCCTCGAAGCGCATTCGCAAGCGCGACGGGGCGGTGTCCTGCATCCCACCTTTCAGGTGGTGGGGCAGGATCAGGAAGGCCTCGATCAGCGAAGCGGCGAGTGCGGCCAGCAGGACCACCGGAAGAACCTCCAGCACCGCCCCCAGTTCGCCCGCCAGAAAGGCCAGGGGCAGGAACACGGCCAGCGTCGTCAGGAAGGACGAGATCACGCCGGGCGCCACGGCGGCGACGCCCGCCGCGACGGTTTCGACCGTCGCGCGCTTGGCGCCATGCACCGCGATGGAATCCGCGATCACGATGGAATCGTCCATCACGATCCCGATCGCCATCAGCAGGGCGACGAGCGTCATCATGTTCAGGCTGAGCCCGGTCAGCCCCATCCAGAGGAACGCCCCGGCAAAGGCCACGGGCAGGCCCATGGCGGCCCAGACCGCGAATCCGGGCCGGAAAAACAGGCTCATGACCACGACGACCAGCACAAGCCCGATCACCCCGTTCTGCACCAGCATCAAAAGCCGGTCGCGGATGATGGATGTCACGTCCTGAACCACTTCGACGGTGATCGTGTCGGGCAATCGTTCGCTCTCCTCGGCCACCAGCGCGGCCACCCCGTCAAGCACGCGCAGCGCATCGGCATCGAGCGCTTTGGCCACGTCGATCACGATGGCGGGCGCGCCGTCGACAAAGGCCCGATCGTGCGGCGGCTCGAAGCGTTCCTCGATCACCGCCACGTCCCCAAGCGTCACTGTCGCGCCATTCGGCAACACCAGCACCGGGATCGTCGCAAGCGCCGTGGCCGTGTCGCGTTCTGCGGTGAAGCGCAGGGTCAGTTCCGCGCCCGGCCCTTCGAGCGTGCCGGTGGGCAGGTCGATGTTCTGCGCGGCGATGGCAGCGGCCAGCGTGGCAGGTGTCAGGCCGTGACTGTCGAGCAAGGCGTTCGAGGGGGTCACGGAGAGTGTCCGGGTGCCGAGCCCCCCGCGCGTCACGCGGGCGACGCCGGGCAGGGCGGTCAGTCGGTCCGACAGGCCGTCGGCATAAAGGTCCAACTCGCCCAACGGCAGATCGCCGGAGATGGCGACGGATGTGACCGGATCGGAGCGGTGCAACTCGCGTACCACGGCGGGATCCGCGCGGTCGGGGAAGGTGTCGATGGCCGAAACCTCGGTGCGCAGGGAGTTGACGAAGCGCAGCGCGTCATTGCCCGGCGCCATGGTCGCCACGGCGCGGGCGCGGCCGCTCTGCGCGGTGCAGGTGAGGGTTTCCAGCCCCTCTACACCCTGCACTCCGTCCCAGAGCGGCGCGCAGATCGCGGCCTCCACTTCCTCGGCGGCGGCACCCCGGTACGGCACCGTGATCTCGGCCTCGACAGCGCGGAAATCGGGGAAGGTCTCGCGCAGCAGGCCCGGTGCGGCAAAGGCACCGGCGGCAAGGAACAGAAGGAGCAGCAGATTGGCTGCCGTCGGGTGGCCGGTGAACCAGCGTATCATGGCTGGACCTCGACCGGGGTCAGGGCCATGCCGGGGATGGCCGGAGCGATATCGTCGATCACCACGCGGTCGCCCGGCGACAGGCCCGCCGCGATGACGACGCGGCCATCTTGCGCAAAGGCGGCGGTGACGGGGCGCAATTCCAGCAGATCGCCGGGGCCGGCTATCCGCACCCTGCCCATGTGCAACGCCGCCTCGGGGATGGCGATGACGCCGGCGATGGAAGCGCCCGAAAAGGCAAGCTGCACCTGCATGTTGGGTACCAGCGGCAGGCGGCGGGGCGGGTCGGCGCCCTCATAGGGGTCGTCAACCCTGACCACGACCGGCACGGTGCGCGCACGGGCATCCAGCGCGCCCTCGATCCCGACAACGCGGGCGCTCCAGATCTGCCTCGGGTCCGACAGAGGGCTGAGCGTCACTGCAATCCGCGTGGCGGGCATGTCGCGCATCATGTCGGCAAGGGTGATGCCCTCCGGTGCATCTCCCAGCAGCTGTCGAAAGCTGTCGATGGGCAGATGCGCCACGACCTCGGCCGCCACGATCCCGTCGGCACGGATCACCACCTGACCGGGGACGACGGTCTGAAACAGCTCTGCGTTGACCTCGGTCACGCGCAGGTCGAACGGCGTCGTCAGGGTCGTGCGGTCGAGCGAGCGGCGCGCCCGGTCGATGGCGGCCTCGCTTCGCGCGACCTGTGCCGCGATCCGCGCCTCGCGGGAGGGGATCAGCGCCATCGCGTTTTCCAGTTCCGCGACCGTGCGCCGGGCCAGCAAAGTCGCGCGCTCGGCGTCGTCGGCGCGGGATTGCGGGGCATTGCCCTGCGCGACAAGCGTGCGCGTCCTTTCCAGATCGGTTTCGGCCAACTCCAGCCGGTCCCGTTCCAGCGCAAGGATGCGGCGCGTGTTTTCCGCCTCGGTCGCAAGCTGCGCGCGTTCTGCGTCCAGAGCGGCAAGGTCGGCCTGCGACTGCGCCAGTGCGAGTTGATAATCGGCCGGATCCATCCGCAGCACCTCGGTCCCTGCCGGGATCAGGCGGCCGGGTTCCAGGTCCGGGTGCCGCCAGATCACCTCGCCCTGCACTTCGGCCACTGCGACCCAGGTATCGGCCGCCCGCAGGTTGCCCCAGGCTGTCGCGGTGGGGCGGATATCCTGAGCCGCGACGGTCATCACCCGAACGGGCAGGGCGGACGCATGCCCTTCGACCTGGGTAGGGCCCGGCGCCGAAGAGATCATCCAGACCGCCGCGGCCATGGCAAGCACGATGGGCGGCAGGGCGAGGAGCGGGGCCAGACGCATGGCATCAGCCCTGCGCCCGGCGCATCCGCGCCAGCGTGCCGTCGCGCAGCACGAACTGGTGGTAGAGCGCGCCCACGACATGCAGGGCGACCAATGCCAGCAAGAGGATCTTCATCACGTTGTGGGCTTGCGCCGCAGCCTCGACTCCTCCGAACCAGGCGACCGAGCCACTGACCGGCATCAGGATCATGAGCGCGTAGAGGCCGACATGGGTGAGCCTGGCAAGGATACCCTGCAGCGTGTTGGCCTCGATCGCCGGAGGCACGCCGCGCCGGGCACGCAACGTCAGCCGCCACAGCGCGAAGACCATCACCAGGGCGCCGCCCGCCACATGCGCCAGCACCAGCGGGTTGAATCCCACCTCCAGTCCGTCGCTGACGCGGTCCCAGGCGGACGCAATCGCATCCTTGAAGATGTATTGCTGCGCGATCAGCGCGAAGACGAGCCAATGCAGCGCGATCTGCAGGCGGGAATAGCCAGTGGGGGCGGTCGTGGCGGGCATGGAGGGGGTCCTTTCGGTCTGGGCGCGCGACTCGGGATAAAGGTTGCGGTTGCCGATAGTATATGTTAGTAAGTTATAACTAACAATAGGTGGTGCATGTCCGGTCGTCAGAGCGCGGAAGAGCGAAAGGCGCAGATCGTGGCCGAGGTGCTGCGACTGGCCGATGAGATCGGACCCGACCGGCTCAGCACCACGGATGTCGCGCGCGCAGTGGGCGTGAGCCAGCCTGCGATTTTCCGGCATTTCCCGACCAAGGATGCGCTCTGGCTGGCGGTGGCCGAGGCTATCGCGGACCGGTTGCAGCGAGCCTGGGCCGAGGCTGGAGCCACCGGGCCGCACGCGCGCCTCAAGGCGCTGATCGGCGCGCAGCTGTCAGCCATATCCGAGACGCCAGCCCTGCCGTCGATCCTGTTCTCGCGCGAGTTGCAGGTGGACAATCAAGCCCTGCGCGACGTGTTCCGGGGGCTTCTGGGCGCTTTCCAGGGCCGCCTTGTTGCCGTGATCCGTGATCTTCAGGCTGCGGGCGATCTGAAGCGCGACGTCAGCCCGGAAGATGTCGCCATCCTGCTGACGTCGCTGGTGCAGGGTGTCGCCATCCGCTGGACGCTCGGCGCCCGGGGCTTTGCGCTCGTGCCTGAGGGGTTGCGGCTGTTTGACGTGCAGATGGAACTTCTACGCGCGAAGGAGGGCGCTTGCGATGCCTAGAACCAGTCTGACGCTCCGCATAGCGGGCGGTGTTGCGATTGCCTTTGGCGTGCTGACCGTTTTCTCTGGTGGCCGAACATTGCTCGGATCAGCCGACATGGGGGCAGTCGTACCCTTCGTGCTGTGGTTCAACACGTTGGCCGGGCTCGCCTATGTCGTCGCGGGTCTCGGCCTGTGGCAGGGGCGGCGATGGGCCTGGCCACTATCGTTCGTGATCTTCGCCGCAACGCTGCTGGTTTTCGCGGCGTTCGGCCTGCATGTCGCCCAAAGTGGAGCCTTCGAGATGCGTACCGTTTACGCCATGGCCCTGCGCAGCGCGGTCTGGGGCTGGATCGCGTGGGTGGCGCGTCAGGCGTTTTCCGGACGGTAAACGCAATCGGCCAGGGTGCTGCGGTTGAGGTCGGCGACAAACGCCGCCTCAGCATGGGCCAGCCGCGCTTTCAACCGACATTGCGGGGTCAGGGTGCAGCTGTTGGTGCCGACGGCGAAGCATTCCACCAGAGCTTGATCGGCTTCGAGGGCCGCCACCACATCGCCCAGGCGGATGTCTTCGGGTGCACGGGCCAGCATGGCGCCGCCCCCACCGCCGCGCCGGGTTTCCAGAAGACCTGCGGCGGCAAGCGCCGTGATCACCTTGGCAAGATGGTTGCGGGAGATGCGGAATTCATCGGCGAGTTCCGACGTGGTGAAGGCCCGGTCGGGTGCGCCCGCCATCCGCATCAGAACGCGCAGGCCGTAATCGGTGAAAGAGGTGAGGCGCAAGGTCGCGCTCCTGATTTGGTAGTTGAAGTGCGCATTCACGAGAGGTATGCGTATCTCAAATACCAATTCGCTGCGACCCACGCAAGGACCGGGCGACGCGCGAGGGAAAGGACCCGCGATGAAAGACCTCCCCGAAACGGACGTGCCGCAGAACACCGACGCGCTGATCGACCATATCCTAACACGCTATCACGAGATGCACCGGGAGGATCTCGCCTCGCTCATGCCACTGGCCGACCGGGTCGAGCGGGTGCATGCGGACGATCCCGACGCGCCCAAGGGGCTGGCCGCCGCCATCCGGACGCTCGCCGGGGAGATGGAGGATCACATGATGAAGGAGGAGATGATTTTGTTTCCGGCCATGCGCGCGGGCGGCGGGCCGGGCATCGAACACCCCATCGCGGTGATGCGCGCCGACCACGACGATCACGCCGAAAACATCGCGCTGATCCGGCGGCTCACCTGCGATCTGACGCCGCCCGAGCACGCCTGCGGCTCCTGGCGCTCGCTCTATGGCGGCCTGGCGGCGCTGTTCGACGACCTTGCCGCCCATATCGCGCTGGAGAACGATGTGCTGTTCCCGCGCTTCGAGTCGGCTTGAGGCGAAGATGCGGCTTGCGGGAGTGACAGTCGAGGGACGCGGCGGGACGGATCGTCTTATGGACGCGGTGGCTGACCGGCTAACGCGGGACGGCGTCCGGCTGGTGGGTGCGTTGCGCGCGGCCTCGCCCGATGCCGGATCGGGATCGTGCGACTGCGATCTCTGGCTTCTGCCCAATGGGCCGCGCTGGCGCATCACGCAGGATCTCGGACCCGGCGCCACCGCCTGCCGGATGGATGCGGGCGCCTTCGAGGAGGCCGTCGGGTTGGCGATGTCGCGGCTTCGGGCCGGCCGGGCAGACCTCGTTATCCTCAACAAGTTTGGCCTGAGCGAGGCAGAGGGGCGCGGTTTCCGCGCGCTGATCTCCGAGGCGCTTGCCCGCGGCGTTCCTGTCCTGACTGGCCTCTCCGAAACCCACAGGGCCGCGTTCGACCGCTATGCCGATGGCATGGCGACGATCCTCACACCGACCGAGGCTGCCGTCATGGACTGGTGCAACGCCGCTGTCGCACCCGTAGCCGAGGAAGGTGCGTGTCCATGAGCGGACAGGGAGCCTATGCCTCGCCCCCCTGCATGGCGGCGGAGGTGGACCCGACCTATTTCGATCCGCTTGGCACGGATGTGCAGCAGGCGCGCGACGTGGCGCGCTGGCGTCGAGCCGAGCGGGCAAGGCTGGCCAGCCTGAGGGAGGGGTTGGGCCAAACAGGACGGGCGCAGGTGAGCAGTTCCACCTGCGGTCATCTCGAAACGGTCCTCGCCGCGCGCGGGACCCTCCGGGAGACCGTGCTCGCCGGCTACTGGCCGATCCGAGGAGAACCGGATCTGCGCCCGATCCTGTCCGATCTTCACGCGGCGGGCGTCTGTATCGCGCTGCCGGTGGTGGAGACCCCCGCAGCGCCGCTCGTGTTCCGACGATGGATGCCGGGCATGCGCATGCTGCGCGGCAATTGGAACATCCCCGTTCCGCCGCCCGAGGCGGAGGTCCTGACGCCCGACATCGCACTGGTGCCCTGCCTCGGCTGGGATGCAGGCTGTTATCGGCTCGGCTGGGGCGGCGGCTATTACGACCGGACACTGGCCGCGCTCTCGCCGCGGCCCGTCACCATCGGCATCGCGCTGGCGGCAGCCCGACTGACCACAATCTACCCGCAGCCCCATGACATTCCCCTCGACAGGATCGTGACCGAGACGGGCGTATCGGGGGAGCGAAAGGACCCATCATGATCCCGACGAGCGAATCAACGGTCCGGTTGCGGCCCGGCGAAGGCGCGATCGCGCGGCTTGCCTGCCTTGTGCTGCAACCGGTCCTGACGCGCGTTGTCCGTCGGGTCGCGGCGCGGCACCCGTCTCTCTTCGCGCGGCTCGGTCCGCACCAGGCGACCGATTTCCTGATCGATCCCGTTGAGTTGCCTTTTGCGCTGCATCTGCGCCCCGACCCGCAGGCGCTGGTCTTCCGCGCCGTGCCGCGCGATGCGGCGCCGCGGGCCGGGGCCACGATCCGCGGGCGGTTCCTGCTGCTTCTG
Organism: Thioclava sp. FR2; assembly: GCF_051200875.1. GTDB lineage: Bacteria > Pseudomonadota > Alphaproteobacteria > Rhodobacterales > Rhodobacteraceae > Pseudotabrizicola. The sequence goes on along the minus strand of NZ_CP195192.1, from coordinate 51,121 downwards.
GAACTGATCGACGCCGAGCAGGACGGCGACGCAGCTTTCTTCTCGCGCGATCTGGAGATCAGCGGGGACACCGAGGCCGTCGTTCGCCTTCGGAATGCGCTCGACGACATGGACGGCTCGCTGGCCGAGGAGGCGTCGGCGATGTTTGGAGCTCCCGGACGGGCGGTTCTCGCACGTTTGCGGCGGGCCTATCCGGATGCCACCAAACCGCAGGAGTACGCATGAGCCTTGCCGAACTGATCTGCCCCGCAGGCACCCCCGCCGCGCTGCGGACCGCCGTCGACGCGGGCGCCGATGCCGTTTATTGCGGCTTCCAGGATGCGACCAATGCGCGGAACTTCCCGGGGCTGAACTTCACCCCCGATGAACTGGCCGAGGCGGTGACCTATGCCCATGCGCGCGGCACCAAGGTGCTGCTGGCGCTGAATACCTATCCGCCTGCGGGCAAGGTCGATCTCTGGCGGCATGCGGCGGACACCGGCGCGCGCTTGGGCATTGATGCCTTCATCGTGGCCGACATGGGCGTGGCCGACTACATCGCTCGGACGTATCCGGGCATCCGGCTGCACCTGTCGGTACAGGCCGCGGCCTCATCGCCCGAGGCGATCCGCTACTATTGCGAGAACTTCGGTGTAAAGCGTGTGGTCTTGCCGCGCATCCTCACGATCCCCGAGATCCGCCAGATCCGCCGCGAAATCCCCTGCGAGATAGAGACCTTTATCTTCGGCAACCACGGGCTGATGGTCGAGGGGCGCTGCAGCCTGACCAACTACCTGACGGGTCAATCCACGAACATGGACGGGGTGTGCTCGCCCGCCTCACATGTGGAGTATGTGCGCGATGCGGACGGGTCGATGTCCTCGCAGCTGGCGGGGTTCACCATCGACCGTTTCGGGCCTCAGGAAATGGCGGGCTATCCCACCATCTGCAAGGGCCGCTACAGGGCACCCCATCGGCCCGAGGGCTACTACGCCTTCGAGGAACCCGTCAGCCTGAATCTATCGCGGCTCCTGCCCGAATTGATCGAGGCGGGCGTACATGCCTTCAAGATCGAAGGGCGACAGCGGTCGAAGAGCTATGTCCGCGGCGTTGTGCGTGCGTTCCGCGCAGCGGTGGATGACATCAAGGCCGGACGCGAGGCAAACATCGCTGACCTGATCGCCCTGACCGAGGGGCAGAAACAGACCCAGGGCGCCTTCGAGACAAAGAAATGGCGGTGAACGACATGACCCAACTAACGCTCGGCCCGATCGCCTACCACTGGTCCGCCGATGCGCGGCGTGACTTCTATGCCCGCATCGCGGATGAGGCGCCCGTGGACGAGGTTTATCTGGGCGAGGTGATTTGCTCCAAGCGTGCGCCCTTCCACGAGGCAGACCTGCCCGCCACAATCGAGCGGCTGGAGCGCGCAGGCAAGCGCGTGATCCTGTCGACGCTGGCCGAAGTGATGCTGAAGCGCGAGCGCCGCGCGACCGAGGACATGGCCGCGATGGACGTGCCCGAGATCGAGATCAACAATGCTGCCGGCCTTTACACGCGCGGAAAGCGCCCGCACCGGATCGGTCCCCTAATGAACGCCTACAACGAGGCGACCATCACCTGGATGGCCGGGCAAGGCGCCACCCATGTCTGCCTCCCGGCCGAGATGCCGGCCCCGGCCATCGCCGCCGCGGCGCGGGCCGCGCGCGCTCTGGGGCTCGGCGTCGAGGTGCAGGTTTACGGCCGCGCCTCTCTGGCTGTGTCAGCGCGGTGCTATCACGCCCGCGCGCACGGCCGCACCAAGGACAACTGCCAGTTCGTCTGTGAAGAAGACCCCGACGGCATGCCGCTCCGCACCCGCGACGACCGGCCGATCCTGCGGGTGAACGGCATCCAGACCCTGTCGGAAAGCTATGTCGACCTGCTCCCCGAAGCGGCCCGTCTGATTGCCGATGGCGTCACGCACCTGCGGCTGATGCCACAGGCGGTGGACATGGTCGCGGTGGCGCAGGTGTTCCGCGATGCGCTCGATGGGCGCGTGCCGACAGGCGAGGCTGATGCTCGCCTTGCGTCGCTGAGCGGGCATACGGGCCTGAGCAACGGTTTCTATCATGGCACGGCAGGCTACCGCCGCATTGCTGCCGCCGCGCCGGCCTGAGCGCGCAAGGGACGCCACAAATGACCTCGACCGCCGAACAGATGCGCGCCTGGACCGGACCCGCGATCCTCACCTTCGGGTTCCGCCCGTTCTTCTTCACCGCGACGGTCTGGGCCGCGCTGGCGATGGCACTCTGGGTGCCGATGCTGTCGGGGCACCTGATGGTGCCCACCGCTTTCGATCCCGTGTCCTGGCACGCCCATGAGTTTCTCTTCGGGTATCTCGGTGCTGTAATCGCGGGGTTTCTGCTGACCGCGGTCCCCAACTGGACCGGGCGCTTGCCGATCGTCGGCTGGCGGCTCGGGATGCTCGCGGGCTTGTGGCTGATGGGCCGCGTGGCGGTCGCGATCTCGGGAAGCGTCCCTGCCGTGCTGGTCGCCTTGGCAGACCTTGCCTTTCAGGCTGTCTTTGCCCTTCTGATCGCGCGCGAGATCGCGGCGGGCAAGAACTGGCGCAACCTGATCGTGCTGGCGATGCTGGGGGTCTTCATCCTCGGCAACGCGCTGTTCCACTGGGAGGCGGCAAAGGGCGATTACGCGGCCCAGGGCTACGGCCTGCGGCTGGGTCTTGGCGCGGGCATCATGATGATCGCCGTGATCGGCGGGCGGATCGTGCCCTCCTTCACCCGCAACTGGCTTGTCAAACGGCGCAGCACAGCCTTGCCCGTCCCGCCGATGCAGCCCTTCGACAAGGTGGCGCTGGCGGCTCTTCTGGTGGCGCTTGGGCTGTGGGTCGTGCTGCCTCTCGGGACGCCGACCGGGCTGGCCCTTGTGCTGGCAGGCGTGTTGCATGCCCTGCGCCTGGCCCGCTGGGCCGGACACCGGACCTTTGCTGAACCGCTGGTGACGGTGCTGCATGCCGGCTACGCCTTCGTCCCACTGGGGGCTCTGGCATTGGCTGTGGAAATTCTTGCTCCGGGGTCGTTCGGAATGGCAGGCGCGCAACATTTCTGGATGGCTGGCGCAATCGGGCTGATGACGCTTGCCGTGATGACACGCGCCACGCTGGGTCATACAGGGCAGAACCTCACCGCCGGCGCGGGGACGGTTATAATCTACCTAGCCCTGATCCTGTCCGTCTTCGCGCGGGTCGCTGGCGGCGTCTGGCCCGAAGTCTCCGGCACGCTGACTACGGCGGCAGGTCTGTTGTGGATCGTGGCCTACGGCGGTTTTGCCATCGTCTACGGCAAGCTCTTGCTGCGCCTGCCCGCGGCCAGACGGGCCTGAGGCGCGCGCTCATGGGATGGCTGGAGTTCGTCGCCGCCTATGCGGTGTTTTTCGCGTCGCATTCCCTTCCGGTGCGCCCCTCTGTTCGGCCCTGGCTTGAGGCACGGCTTGGGTCGTCCGGATTCACATTGGCCTATTCCGCTCTGTCGCTCGTCGTTCTGGCTTGGTTGATCGGTGCGGCAGGCCGCGCGCCGCATTTGGCCGTTTGGGACTGGGCGCCATGGCAGGTCCATGTCCCACTGACGGTCATGGGGCCTGTCTGCCTGATCCTTGCGCTCTCCATCGGCCGGCCCAACCCTTTCTCGTTCGGGGGTGCACGCAACGACCAGTTCGACCCTGCACTGCCCGGCATCATTCGCTTGTCGCGTCATCCGCTGCTTCTGGCGTTGGCGCTTTGGGCGGCGGCCCATGTCGTGCCAAACGGAGATCTGGCACATGTGATCCTGTTCGGCACCTTCGCTGCCTTCGCGCTTCTGGGAGGCCGACTGATCGACCGGCGCAAGCGCCGCGAAATGGGGCCAGAGTGGCAACGGAGGCGTGATCGCGTGGCGGACGCACCGCTCCTCTCGGCGTCCCAGTCGGGAGGCACTCTCCTGCGGGTTGCGGCAGGCGTTGCGCTTTACGGGGCGCTGCTCTGGGCGCATCCATTGCTTTTTGGGGTCAGCCCGCTTCCCTGAACGTCAATCCTTGATGTCTTCGATCCAGGTCTTTGCGGCGACGGCACGAGGCAGGCCAAGCGGGCCGATGGCCAGCATCGCTACCTGCATGATCGCCTCAGCCTCAATGCCCTCCGATCTGGCACGCCGGGTGTGGGAATGGACCGCGCCTTCGGATCCGGCGCCAATCGCGAGTGCGAGTTTGACAAGGCGCTTTTCGCGGTCCTTCAGCGGGCCGCATTCGGCTGTAGCCTTGCCCAAGGCAGCATAGGCCTTCCAGACATCGGGGTGTTCCTCGGCGAGATCTCCGGCGGCGCCGGGCATGGATTTGGTCATCTGTCAGTCCCTCAAGTTGAAAAGTCATCAATCAGTGGATTTGGTCTCGCAAAGCGCTCAAGATCCGCCTGACTGTCGATGGTGATGCGAGTGCCGGTCACGGTCACCCCGTAGGGCTGCAGGCCTTTGAAGGCGCGGCTGAGATTTTCAGGTGTCATGCCCAGCACAGAGGCCAGGCGCCGCTTCTCGAAGTCCAACTCGAACGCAGCCCCACCGCCGGCGTGCCTTTGTTGCCTGAGCAGGTAATTCGCGAGCCGCTCGAGCGACGTTCTGAGTTTCAGGTCTTTTTGCGCCTTGATGACCGAGCGATAGCACTGCGCCAGTTCAGTGACGATCGCACGGGCAAAGTTGCCGTCGGCGTCGAAGATCGCGCGAACGTCCTGGCTGGGGATCAGCGCGATCCGGCTTTTCTCCAACGTGCGGGCCGACATCAGGTAGGGCGCATCCTTAATGGTCGCCGCTAGAATGAAGGTCGAGATCGGGCGGACGGTCGCCATGCTGGTCTCTCGGCCATTCCAGGTCGAAAACAGATCGACCGAGCCCGAAACGACTATATGAAGAAAATCGCTCGGTTCTCCTTCAGTGATCAATTCGATCTGTGCAGGAAAATTCTGCACATAGGCGCCCCGCATCAAGGATGTGAAATTATCATCCGCCATATGTGCAAAGAGATCGAGCTTTCGAATTTCCCGGTATTCGGAATCGGGCACGTCGTTCTCCCTCCCACATCGCGCGCTTAACAATTTTCACCAAATCAATTGATATATGTCAACCGGTCGGTTGACCTTCGCGACCGCAGCCTTGATCTGCGACCGCGCACCGGATGACATATTTCTGTAAGCAATTTATTTCGTTATCCTTTTCCAGGTTTTGTGATCTAGATCAAGTCACGAGCGTCGCCGTCGCGTCAGGTCTGGCAGTGATCCCCTCACAGGGGTGAACCGCTATTCTTGCCGGAGACCCGCCATGCAGACCGTAGCCACAGCCTCACGCGCCGATCAGACACGCGCCCTGAGCTTGAGCACGATCGCCTTCACCGCCTGTTTCGCGGTCTGGACGATCTTTTCCATCATCGGTGTCGCCATCAAGGCCGAGCTTGGCCTGAACGACACCCAGTTCGGCCTGCTGGTCGCCACCCCGATCCTGACCGGATCGGTCACCCGCCTGTTTCTCGGCGTCTGGACCGAAAAATACGGCGGGCGGCTGGTGTTCTCGAGCCAGATGATCCTGACGGCGCTGGCCACATGGGCGCTAACGCTCGCAGACAGCTACATCATGTATCTGATCGCGGCCCTTGGCATCGGCCTCGCGGGCGGATCGTTCATCATCGGCGTGGCCTATGTCAGCCGCTGGTATGACGCCGGCCACCAAGGGACCGCGCTGGGTATCTTTGGCGCGGGCAACGTCGGCGCCGCGGTCACCAAGTTCGTCGCTCCCTTCGTCATGGTCGCCTATGGCTGGCACGGTGTGGCCTATGCCTGGGCCGCGGGGCTCGCCATCATCGGCGTACTGTTCTTCCTGTTGGCAAAGGACGACCCCGAGCTGGTCGAGCGGCGCAAGACAGGGGCGAAGGCACCGTCGCTGGCGCAGCAATTCGCGCCGCTGAAGAACCTGCAGGTCTGGCGCTTCTCGCTCTACTACTTCTTCGTCTTTGGTGCCTTCGTCGCGCTGGCGCTTTGGATGCCGCACTACCTGATCGACGTCTACGGAATCGACGTGCGCTTCGCGGGCATGGCGGCGGCGTCGTTCAGTCTGTCGGCTTCGCTCTTTCGCGCATACGGCGGCCATCTCAGCGACAAGTTCGGCGCGCGCCGGGTCATGTACTGGACCTTCGGCTTTTCGCTGCTGTTCCTGTTCATGCTGAGCTACCCGCCCACGGACTACGTCATCCAAGGCAAGGAAGGCGCCATCGCCTTCTCGACACAAATGGGTCTTTGGCCCTTCATCGTCACGCTCTTCGCTCTGGGCTTCTTCATGAGCCTCGGCAAGGCGGCGGTCTTCAAGCACATCCCGGTCTACTACCCCAAACATGTGGGTGCCGTCGGCGGGCTTGTCGGCATGATCGGGGGCCTTGGTGGTTTCGTTCTGCCGATCGCCTTCGGCGCACTCCTCGATCTCACGGGCATCTACACGTCATGCTTTGCGCTGCTCTTCGGACTGGTCGCTATCGCACTGACCTGGATGCATCTGTCGATCCGCGCGATGGAGCGCGCCGCGCATGGCGAAGTGCTCGACCAACTGCCGCAGCTGCCCGAGATGCAGGACATTCACCACCCCGAACGCACCGCCATGCCGCGCGTGCTGGAGGATTGGCGGCCGGAGGACCAGCAATTCTGGGCCGAAAAGGGCCGTGCCGTTGCACGCCGCAACCTGTGGATCTCGATCCCTGCGCTGCTTCTGGCCTTCTCGGTCTGGATGGTCTGGTCGGTCGTCGTCGCCCGTCTGCCCGCCATCGGGTTCGACTTCACCCCAGGCCAGCTGTTCTGGCTGGCGGCCTTGCCGGGCTTGTCGGGCGCGACGCTGCGGATCTTCTACAGCTTCATGGTCCCGATCTTCGGCGGGCGGCTCTGGACGACGCTGTCGACTGCCTCGCTGCTGCTGCCCGCCATGGGCATCGGATACGCGGTGCAGAACCCCGAGACGCCTTACCTGATCTTCCTCGTCCTGGCCCTTCTGTGCGGGTTTGGCGGCGGCAACTTCGCTTCTTCGATGGCCAATATCGGATACTTCTTCCCGAAGGCCGAAAAGGGCAACGCGCTGGCGCTGAACGCCGGGCTTGGGAACCTTGGCGTGTCGGTCATGCAGTTCCTTGTGCCCATCGTCATCACGGCGGGTGTCTTTGGGGCCATCGGCGGTGAGCCCGTGACCCTGTCGGACGGCGGGCAACTGTGGATGCAGAACGCCGGCTTCGTCTGGGTGCCCTTCATCCTCGCGGCAACTGTCGCGGCCTGGCTGGGCATGAACGACATCGCCGATGCACGCGCCAGCTTTGCCAACCAGGCGGTTATCTTCAGCCGCAAACAGAACTGGCTGATGTGCATCCTCTATACCGGCACCTTCGGCAGCTTCATCGGCTATTCCGCGGGCTTTCCGTTGCTGACCAAGCTGGCTTTCCCGGAAGTCAACGCTCTGAACTACGTCTTCCTCGGGCCACTTGTGGGGGCGCTGAGCCGCGCAGCCACCGGCTGGATCTCGGACAAGTTCGGCGGCGGTCGTGTGACTTTCTGGACTTTCGCGGCGATGATCGCGGCCACCTTCGGCGTGATTTCCTTCCTTGGGTTGGGTTCCTTCGTCGGCTTCTTCGCCTGCTTCATGGCGCTGTTCTTCCTGACCGGTGTCGGCAACGCCTCCACCTTCCAGATGATCCCGGTGATCATGGGCCGCGAAATTCCGCGCTTGATGCCGCACTTGGGTGCTGAAGAGCGCAAGCGGCAGATCGCGATGGAGTCCGGCGCGATCGTGGCCTTCACCTCGGCCATCGCGGCTTACGGCGCCTTCTTCATCCCCAAGGCTTACGGAACGTCAATCGCTATGACCGGGTCTGCCGTTGGGGCGCTGTGGGGTTTCCTGATCTTCTATGTGATCTGCGTCGTCATCACGTGGGTGGTCTACACGCGCCCCGGCGGCCTTCTCCACGACATCGAACATGGCCGCACGCCGCAGGGCACCGCAGCCCAGCCCGCTGAATGATCCAGTTGATTTCCCGGGCGGCGGAGCTCGCCGCCCGGGCTCAGACACCCGAAAGGACAGCCCAATGAGCCATCTGCTCGACAAACTGAATTTCTTCCAGAGCAAGGAACTGGAGCAATTCTCCGACGGTTGGGGTCAGACCACCCGCGAGGATCGCAGCTGGGAAGACACCTACAGAAACCGCTGGCGGCACGACAAGATCGTCCGCTCGACGCACGGGGTGAACTGCACCGGGTCGTGTTCGTGGAAGATCTACGTCAAGTCCGGCATCGTCACCTGGGAGACGCAGCAGACGGATTATCCGCGCACCCGCGCGGGGCTGCCTAATCATGAACCGCGCGGGTGTGCGCGGGGTGCCTCCTACAGCTGGTATCTCTATTCCGCGAACCGGGTGAAGAACCCCCTCATCCGCGGCAGCCTGATGCGTGCCTGGCGGAAGATGCGCGAGACCATGACGCCGGTGGCCGCCTGGGCCGCGATCCAGAACGATCCTATTCTGCGCGCCAGCTACACCAAGACGCGTGGCAAGGGCGGGTTCGTGCGAGCAAGCTGGGACGAGGCGACCGAGATCGTCGCCGCTGCCAACGCCTATACCGCGAAAACCTACGGGCCCGACCGAGTGTTCGGCTTCTCGCCCATCCCGGCGATGTCGATGGTGAGCTATGCCGCCGGCTCGCGCTACCTGTCGCTTCTCGGCGGCACCTGCATGTCGTTCTACGACTGGTACTGCGACTTGCCGCCAGCTTCCCCCCAGACCTGGGGCGAACAGACCGACGTGCCGGAATCGGCCGACTGGTACAACGCGGGCTTCCTGATGCTCTGGGGCTCGAACGTGCCGCAGACGCGCACGCCGGACGCGCATTTCTACACCGAGGTCCGCTATCGCGGCACCAAGTCGGCCGTGGTCAGCCCGGACTATTCGGAAGCCGCCAAGTTCGGCGACATCTGGCTGAACCCGCAGGCGGGCACCGACGCGGCGCTGGCAATGGCGATGGGTCACGTGATCCTGCGCGAATTCCACCTCGACCGGCAGGCCGAGTATTTCGAGGAGTATGCCCGCAAGTACACGGACATGCCGATGCTCGTTCGGCTCGATGAAAAGGACGGGCATCATGTCCCTGGCCGGATGCTGCGCGCCGACGACTTCGACGGCAAGCTTGGCGAGGCCAACAACCCCGACTGGAAGACCGTCGCTTATGACGAGGCGTCGGGTCAGATCGTGGCGCCCAACGGGTCCATCGGGTTCCGCTGGGGCGAAGAGGGAAGATGGAACCTCGAAGAGAAAGCGAAGGGCGCCGAAAGCAAGCTGCGCCTCAGCCAGATTATGGATGGTGATCACGATGAGGTCGTAGGCGTCGACTTCCCTTATTTCGGCGGTGCTGCCACGGGCGACTTCGTGAAATGCGATCACCCCGAAGTGTTGACCCGGAACATTCCAGCGCGCCGTGTGAAACTTGCCGACGGGTCCGAGGCGCTGGTTGCCACCGTTTTCGACCTCTTCTGCGCCAACTACGGTCTCGACCGGGGTCTTGGCGGTGACTGGGTGTCCAAGGATTTCAACGACGACAGCCCCTACACCCCCGCCTGGGCCGAAAAGATCACCGGCGTTGAGAGGGAGAAGATCATCGCGGTCGCCCGCGAATTCGCAGGCAACGCCGAAAAGACCCATGGCAAGTCCATGGTCATCCTCGGCGCTGGTCTGAACCACTGGTATCACATGGACATGAACTACCGCGGCATCATCAACATGCTGGTGATGTGCGGCTGCATCGGCCAGGAGGGCGGCGGCTGGTCGCACTATGTCGGCCAGGAGAAGCTGCGCCCGCAGACGGGCTGGCAGCCGCTGGCCTTCGCGCTCGACTGGAACCGCCCGCCTCGACACATGAACTCGACGTCTTGCTGGTACGCCCACACGGACCAGTGGCGCTACGAGACGCTGCGCGCAGGCGAGATCCTGTCGCCAACGGCGCCCGAGGGCGACTGGGACATCTCCCTGATCGACTATAACATCCGGGCCGAGCGCATGGGCTGGCTGCCCTCCGCCCCGCAGCTCAAGACCAATCCTCTGGAAGTCTCGAAAGCCGCAAAGAAGGCCGGGAAGGAGATCAAGGACTACGTCGCCGAACAGCTGAAAGCCGGTGATCTGGAAATGTCGTGTCAGGATCCGGACGCCCCGGAAAACTGGCCGCGCAATCTGTTCGTCTGGCGCTCGAACCTGCTGGGGTCGTCCGGCAAGGGACACGAGTACTTCCTCAAGCACCTCCTGGGCACCGACCATGGGGTGATGGGCAAGGACCTGGGCGAGGAAGGCGGCGTGATGCCGAAGGAGGCCCGCTGGCACGACGAAGCGCCGAAGGGCAAGCTCGACCTGCTGGTGTGCATCGACTTCCGCATGTCTACGACGGCGGTCTATTCTGACATCGTCCTGCCCACGGCCAGCTGGTACGAGAAGGACGACCTCAACACCTCGGACATGCACCCCTTCATCCATCCGCTGCAGGCTGCGGTGGACCCGGCCTACGAGAGCAAGTCCGACTGGGAGATCTTCAAGTCCATCGCCCGGAAATTCTCCGAAGTCGCGCCCGAGGTTCTGGGTGTCGAGACCGACATCGTCCAGCTTCCTCTCCTGCACGATACCGCCGCCGAACTGGCGCAGGCGCATGTGAAGGACTGGAAGAAGGGCGAATGCGACCTGATCCCCGGCAAGACAGCGCCGAACTACATCGCCGTCGAGCGGGACTATCCGAACCTCTACAAGAAGTTCACCTCGGTCGGTCCGCTCCTTGAAAAGCTTGGCAACGGTGGCAAGGGGATCACCTGGGACACCAAGACCGAGGTCAAGCACCTGCGCGATCTGAATGGCGTGGTCCAGGATGAGGGCGTCTCGAAAGGCCAGGCGAAGCTCGAAACCGCCATCGACGCGGCCGAGATGATCCTGATGCTGGCCCCCGAAACCAACGGCGAGGTGGCCGTGAAGGCTTGGGAAGAACTGGAGAAACCCACCGGCCGACATCACGCCCACCTCGCGGAAGGCGCGCATCACACCAAGATCCGCTTCCGCGACATCGCCGCGCAACCGCGCAAGATCATCTCCAGCCCCACATGGTCGGGCATCGAAAGCGAGGAGGTCTGCTACAACGCGGGCTACACCAACGTGCACGAGCTGATCCCGTGGCGCACCCTGACGGGCCGCCAGCAGCTCTACCAAGATCACGAATGGATGCGTGCCTTTGGCGAAGGCTTTGTCAGCTATCGCCCGCCGGTGGACCTCAAGACCATCACGGCCGCCGTCAACAACGACGCGGCCGAGGGTAGCCCGCACGTGGTGCTGAACTTCATCACGCCCCACCAGAAATGGGGCATCCACTCCACTTATACCGACAACCTGCTGATGCTGACGCTGAACAGGGGCGGACCGGTGGTCTGGATGTCCGAGGTGGACGCGGCAAAGGCGGGCCTTGTCGATAACGACTGGGTCGAGGCTTACAACATCAACGGCGCGCTAACGGCTCGGGTTGTGGTGTCCCAACGCATCAAGCAGGGCACGCTGTTCATGTATCATGCGCAGGAAAAGATCGTGAATACGCCTGGGTCCGAGAAGACCGGCAACCGCGGCGGCATCCACAACTCGGTCACCCGCGCAACGCTGAAACCCACGCACATGATCGGCGGCTACGCGCAGCTGTCCTACGGCTTCAACTATTACGGCACCGTGGGCAGCAACCGTGACGAGTTCGTGATCGTGCGGAAAATGAAGAAGATCGACTGGCTCGACAAACCCGCAAGCCGGTCCGCAACCCCGAAAGTGGAGGCAGCGGAATGAGAGTTCGTGCACAAATCGGAAAGGTCCTGAACCTCGACAAATGCATCGGGTGTCACACCTGCTCGGTCACCTGCAAGAACGTGTGGACGACGCGCGAAGGTGTCGAATACGCATGGTTCAACAACGTCGAGACCAAGCCCGGCACCGGCTATCCGACCGATTGGGAGAACCAGAAACGCTGGAACGGCGGTTGGGCACGGTCGGCCAGCGGCAAGCTGCATCCCAAGCAGGGGTCGAAATGGCGGATCCTGGCGAACATCTTCGCTAACCCGTCGATGCCGGAAATCGACGACTACTACGAGCCGTTCGATTTCGACTATGACCACCTGAAATCGGCACCCGACATGAACGCCTTTCCCACTGCACGCCCCCGGTCCAAGCTCACCGGCGAGCGGATGGAGAAGATCGAGAAGGGGCCGAACTGGGAGGAAATTCTGGGCGGTGAGTTCTCGAAGCGGTCTCAGGACTACAACTTCGACCAAGTGCAGAAGGACATCTATGGAGAGTATGAAAATACCTTCATGATGTATCTGCCTCGGCTCTGCGAGCACTGCCTCAACCCGACCTGCTCGGCGTCCTGTCCCTCGGGTGCCATCTATAAGCGCGAGGAGGACGGCATCGTCCTGATCGACCAGGAGAAGTGCCGTGGCTGGCGGATGTGCATCTCGGGCTGCCCATACAAGAAGGTCTATTACAACTGGGATACCGGCAAGTCCGAGAAATGCACCTTCTGCTATCCGCGCATTGAATCCGGCCAGCCCACGGTCTGTTCGGAAACCTGCGTCGGGCGCATTCGCTATCTGGGCGTGATCCTTTATGACGCAGACAAGATCGAAGCTGCGGCCAGCGCCGAGCGCGAGACCGATCTCTACGGCGCGCAGCTCGACGTGTTCCTCGACCCGAACGACCCCGAGGTGATCGCCGCGGCGCGCCGCGACGGCGTGCCCGAGGACTGGATCGAGGCGGCGAAGGTCAGCCCGGTCTGGAAGATGGCGATGGATTGGAAGGTCGCCTTCCCGCTGCACCCGGAATACCGGACGCTGCCGATGGTGTGGTACATCCCGCCGCTCAGCCCGATCCAGAACGCCGCTCAGGCGGGACAGATCGCGATGAGCGACCAGATGCCCGACGTGCGGTCGCTGCGGATCCCCGTGAAGTACCTCGCCAACATGCTGACGGCGGGTGACGAGGAACCCATCGTTCACGCCCTCGAACGCATGTCCGCGATGAGGCTCTACATGCGGGCGCTCAGCGTGGACGGCGTGCGGGACGAGGCGATCGCCGCCCGGGTCGGCATGTCCGGCCGGGTGATCGAGGACATGTACAAGATCATGGCCATCGCCGACTACGAGGATCGTTTCGCGATCCCCACGGCGCACCGCGAACAGAACGAACATGGAGCCGACATACGGGGCGGCTGCGGCTTTACCGACGGCAACGGCTGTTCCACCGGTGAGGCCGGCAAGACCACTTTGTTCGGCGGCAAGAAAAAGAAATTCGCCCTTCCGCAGGAGACCTTCTGATGATGGACCGCACACTCAAGGCCCTGTCGCTGATCCTGAGCTATCCCTCGCGGGAGCTTCAGGAGGCCATGCCCGAAATCGGGGGCGTCATCGCAGCCGAACCCCGCATCGCCGCCGACACACGAGCTGCGCTGCGCAGGTTGGCCGACGGCTTCGCAAAGGCCGACCTATACGACCTGCAGGAAAGCTATGTGATGCTCTTCGACCGGTCGCGGACGCTGTCGCTCAATCTCTTCGAGCATGTTCACGGCGAAAGCCGTGACAGGGGCGGCGCCATGGTCAGCCTGATCGAGACCTATCGGGCGGGCGGGTTCGAACCCGCCACCTCGGAACTGCCGGACCACCTGCCGGTGTTGCTGGAATTCCTGTCGACGCGTCCCTTCGCAGAAGTGCAGGAAACTCTGGCGGACGCGGCGCATATCCTTGATGCTCTCGCGGCCCGGCTTGTCCGGCGCGACAGCGGGTATGCTGCCGCGTTCGCCGCTCTTTCCCAGCTCGCCGACATGCAGGCCGACGCCGAAGCCGTGGCCGACATGCTGTCTCAGCCCGATGATGACCCGACCGACCTCGCGGCGCTCGATGCCGTTTGGGAGGAAACCGAGGTTACGTTCGGCCCCGATCCGAACGCAGGTTGCCCGCAAGTCCGCGACATGCTCGCGGCGATGGACAAACCTGGGTTCAATCCTACCCCCGCCCCGCAACCATTGAACAGGAGCGCATGACATGTTTGGCGACTTCGACATCAACTTCGTCATCTTCGGGGTCATGCCCTATGTCGCGCTGACGATCTTCCTCGTGGGATCGATCGTGCGTTACGAGCGGGACCCCTTCACCTGGAAGAGTTCCTCGAGCCAACTTCTGCGCCGAAAGCAGCTGATCTGGGGGTCGATCCTGTTCCATGTCGGCATCCTGACCGTGTTCTTCGGTCACCTCGTCGGCCTCTTCACGCCGGTCTGGGTGCTGGATGCCATCGGTATTCCCTATGCGCTCAAGCAATGGATGGCAGTTCTGATCGGCGGCCCGGCTGGCATCGCCGCCCTGATCGGATCGACCATGCTGATCCATCGCCGCCTGGTCGATCCACGCATCCGCGTGACATCGACCTTCCCCGACATCCTGATCATGGTCCTGATCTGGCTGCAGCTGGCCATCGGCCTGCTGACGATCACCCAGACGCTGCAGCACATGGACGGGTCGGAAATGGTCCGCTTCATGACCTGGTCGCAGAGCGTGGTCAGCTGGAACATCAACGCCTGGGTCACCGTCGTCGACGTGCACTGGCTCTACAAGCTGCACATCTTCCTCGGGCTGATCATCACGGCGCTGTTTCCGTTCACGCGGCTCGTCCACATCTGGTCCGGTTTCGCCGCGCCGTTCCGCTACCTGCTGACGCGGCCCGGCTACCAGATCGTGCGGTCGCGCCGGCACCGTCCTCTGGAAGAACGCCGCCGCGCCTATGACAAGGTGCAAGCCAAGCGCGGTCCTACCGCCACGACGCCCGCGGAGTGAGCCAGATGAACGTGGCCCTGTTTCCCGATGTCGTCGTGAACGGCGAAACCATCCCCTCGGCGGCAATCGCCGCCGAGGCCCAGAACCACAGCGCCCCCAAGGACAAGCCGGGGATCGCCTGGCGCAAGGCGGCGCAGGCGCTGGCAATCCGTGCACTGCTCTTGCAGGAGGCGAAGCGGCGCGGGTTGACGCCCGACCCACTCGAGTTGGCGCCGGGGCGGTTCGAGACGGACGACGAAGCCCTGATCCGCGCCCTGCTGGACGAGGCGCTGGTGATCGCGCCCGTCAGCGAAGGGGCCGTGCGCGCGGAATGGGAGAAAGACCCCGCCCGATATCGTTCGGCACCGCTCTGGGATGTCTCGCACATCCTGTGCGCCTGCGATCCGCGCGACGAAGCCGAGTGCGCCGCGGCCAAGGCACGGGCCGTTGTCCTGCTGACGCGACTCGACGGCGATGCCAAGGGATTTGCCGCGGCCGCGCGCGATAGCGATTGCGGTTCGAAAGCCTCTGGCGGCCATCTGGGTCAGCTTGGCCCCGGCGACACCGTGCCGGAGTTCGAGGCAGCCCTGCGCTCCCTGAACGAAGGGGCGGTGACCCCGGCGCCCGTGTTGTCGCGGCACGGCTGGCACATCATCCGACTGAATGCCACGGCGCCGGGGCAGGTGCTGCCCTACGACACCGTTCGCCCGAAGATCGCGCAGGCGTTGGAAAAGGCTGCCTGGGCGCACGCCTCGCGCGCCTTCGTGGAGAGCCTCGGTCAAGAGGCGCAGATCTCTGGCGCAAGCCTGACGCCGATCTGAACCACGCGAAAGGACGTGTGATGAAACCGTCAGAGACAGTGACGCGCGGAAGTGGCGACAAACCGACGAGTCCGAGCCTGCTCGCAAATCCTCTGGACTTCATCAGCGAAGACCACCTGCGTGAACGTCAGATTTGCGCAGTTATCGACGCGCTGGCAACGGCGGACGCTTTCAATCGCCAAAAAGCGACAACGGTGCTGCGCTTTGTGAACGAGGAACTGAACGTCCACCTGCGCGACGAGGCTGAGGACCTGTTCCCGCTTCTTGCCCGGCGCTGCACAGAAGAGGATGCGATTGAGGGTGCGATCGACCGGATCAGGGCCGATCAGGATGAGGCGATGCGTCTGCTGCCCGAAGTGCGTGCGATGCTCGCCGGTTGCCTTGATAAGGGGGCCGATCTGTCCGCCAAGGAGCGCGGGGTGTTGTCCAGGTTTGCAGGGCACGTGCGGCGCCACCTCGTTGCCGAAAACGCGATCCTCTTGCCGATTGCCCGCGCCCGGCTGACTCGGGCCGATCTGCGGATCCTGTCCAAACACATGCGTTCAAGACGCGGGCTGCCAGATTTCCCGGAGACGACCGATGCTGAATGACCTTCTGGAGCGTAACGTGGCGTGGTCGAAACAACGCCACGACGAGGAGCCTGACTATTTCACCCGACTTGCCGCCCTTCAGGCGCCCGAGTTCTTCTGGATCGGCTGTTCGGACAGCCGGGTACCGGCCAACGTGGTCGCGGGGCTCGATCCGGGCGAGGTGTTCGTCCATCGCAACGTTGCCAACATAGTTCATTCCTCGGACATGAACTTGCTCTCGGCGCTGGAGTTCGCGGTCGATGCGTTGCATGTGCGCGAGATCATCGTGTGCGGCCACTATGGCTGCGGCGGGGTCAAGGCCGCGACCGAGGATCTGCCACACGGTCTGGCCGATCACTGGCTCGAGCCGATCCGGCGCCTGGCCCGCGCATATGCGGTCGATCTAGGGCGCGAAACCGACCTCGAAGCACAACGCGACCGGCTGGCCGAACTCAATGTGGTCGAGGGCGTGCGGCGCGTCTGCGAGACGCCGATCCTTCAGAGGGCATGGCGCCGCGGAGCCGATGTCCGCGTGCACGGCCTGATTTACGGGCTCAAGGACGGGCGCCTGCGCGACCTCGATTGCAGCATCGGGCCCGGGCATTTCCAGCCTACCAATTCCGCCGAGGAGGCAGCACAATGACCATCCATCAAGCCATCGCGTCACCGGGCTGCGGCTGTGACAGTCAGGACATGCTTCACTCGCTGATCAGCATCGACGAGGCACTGGCCCGGATTGCAGGGCATGTAGCACCGGTCGGCCGGACCGAGGCCCTGTCGCTCGACCACGCCTTTGGCAGCATTCTCGCTCAGCCGGTCCGGTCCCGAGCCATGGTACCGGCTTTCGATAATGCGGCGATGGATGGCTATGCGATCGCGACATCGGCCCTCACTGGCGCCGGACCCTGGGTGCTGCCAGTCGTTGCGCGCGTGCCTGCCGGGCAGGCGGTGACGACACCGGTCGCAGGGGCCGTGGCGGCCCGAATCTTTACTGGCGCGCCAGTCCCGTTGGGCGCGGACTCGGTCGTCATGCAGGAGGACGTCCTGCGTGACGGGGACGCTATTCATCTGTCGCGCAGACCTGAACCGGGTTTGAACGTCCGCCGCGCGGGTAGTGACATGGCCAAGGGTGCGACCGTTCTGGACAAGGGCCGCAGGCTCGGACCAAGGGAGATCGCCGCCTGTGCCGCCGCCGGCGCGGGCATCCTGCGTGTTCGGCGCAGGCTGCGCGTGGCACTGCTTGTCACCGGCGACGAGGTACGCCGCGCCGGGGGCGCGCGCGAGGAAGCCCAGATCTGGGACGTGAACACACCGATGCTGACGGCAGGCCTTGCAGCTGCGGATGTGGACGTCGTTGCCTCGGCTCGTGGTGCCGACAACCTTGCCGGTCTTGTCCGTCAATTGGGCGACATGGCGGCGCAAGCCGATCTTGTCGTCACCACGGGCGGTATCTCGGTGGGCGAAGAAGATCATGTGAAGCCGGCCGTCATGGCATTGGGTGGCGAAACCCTGTTCAGCGGCGTCGCGATCAAACCGGGCAAGCCGGTGTCGGTCGGGCGCATTGGCAAGGCGCACTGGCTTGGATTGCCCGGCAACCCGGTATCGGCCTTCGTCACATGGCAGGTCTTCGGACTGGCGCTGATCCGTGCCCTGAGCGGCGAGGGACCCGCCCCGACCCGAAGGCATGTCGTGACCGCAGGCCCAATCCGCCGCAAGCCTGGGCGCTGCGAACTCCGACCCGCCACGCTGGCCGGTTTCGATGGCCATGGTCGCGAGATCGTCTCCTTCGAGGATGCCACACATTCGGCCCGTGTCGGGCTGCTCTCTCCAGCGGACGGGCTGATGTTTCTGCCCGCCGACGTCGAATCCCTGCCAGCCGGTGCGCTGGTCGAATTCCAACCTTTCTGCCAATCCTGAAGGAGCCCGGACATGAAACTCGCCTACACGATGGCGCCAGGACGCGGCGATACGGATCTGGTGCTTGAACGGCTGGCAGCGGACCTCGCAGCCCGGGGCCTCAAATGCTGCGGCACCGTCCAGATCAACAGCGAGCGCGCCGATGCCGGCCCCTGCGACATGGATGTGCGGGTGCTGCCCGATGGTCCCGTTCTGCGCATCAGCCAGGACCTCGGGTCGCAGGCGCGAGGGTGCCGCCTCGACCCGGCCGCGCTGGAAACGGCGGTCGGGCTGGTCAAGGTGAGCCTGTCGTCCGGCGCGGACCTGCTGATCGTCAACAAGTTCGGAAAGCACGAGGCGGAGGGGCGGGGGTTCCGCGACGTGATCGCCGAGGCGGTTGCGATGGAGATCCCGGTACTGGTCGGACTCAATACGCTCAACCGACCTGCCTTCGAAAGTTTCGCGGAAGGGCTGGCAATCCAGTTGCCATCCGAACCCGCAGCGCTGATGGCGTGGGTAAACGAGGTGACAGCGTCGGCGGACGAACTGGTCTGATTTCGGCCGATTGCCGGGATCTGCTTTTCCTCTTTCCGAGTTGAAGGTCGGGCGATCACTGAAAAAGAGCATGTACTGCCCGGTTTCGGAATTGGGCGGAGCGCACGCCATGCCAATTGGCACGAAAATATGCGACTAGGTCCACGCGGGCGTCAGGCTTGATCACCGGACCGGGATCATGGAGGATCGGACCGACTCCTTAGCAACATGAGGCGGGTAGGGAATACAGATGTGCGATCCGTGTGCGCATCTTCGAAAGCCGGGACGAGATCGTCCGCGCGGCAGCGGCCGTTAATTAACCATGTACTTCTATGATTGATCGTGTCGTCTGAACAGCTGCCGCCAAGACTGACCTGTCTGTCTCTTGGAGCCCCAATTCTGCGAGATTGATCGACAGCTGACCTGACCCTCCGCCTCCTGCAGCGGACCGCGCGGCCCTCCCGCGCGCCCGGCCTTTCAGCGCAGGCTTAGGATCGAGCGGCTCTCTCGAGGAAGGTTGTGGCGTTTTTGGCAATGCAGCAGTATCAGCCCCCTGCGCCCCTGCTGCCGCCCGCACTTCCTGCAGCTCCTGCTTAAGCTTCTCGACCGTCTCGCGAGTCTCGGACATCTGTCGGTCCCGCCGAAGGCCGTCCTCGTCCGGATATGGGAAGCTTCCCGATTGACCGGCGTGCAGTACCTTCAACACCGGGTCCTCGAAATACTTCACCCTTCTCGCCCGGATCGGCATTTGCGCGTCGATCACAAGGATGACTTCATCGAGGTCCATGCGCCGTGCCTCATCCTCGGTCAGGAGCGGCGTATCCTCGGTCCGTTCCGATACGCTGCGCCCTTCGAACGGATTGCGTCCAACAGCGCGGGAGCGGGTCACCACACGCTTGGTGGTCTTGCCGACGGCCTGGCTCAGTTCCTCGATGGTCTTCTGCTCGGATGGGGTGAGGTAGAGCTTCACGCCTGCGCCGCCCTGAAGCGACCTGCGGGTGTTCTCACCATAGATCTCGTCCAGCGCGGGGATCGTCTGGGTCACTATGGCGAGGTTTCCGCCGAAGGAGCGCAGAGTCTTGATGCTCTCGGCGACGATCGGCATCTTCCCCAGTCGGTCGAACTCGTCGAGCATGATCATCACGGGCCACGGCTCGTCATCGCCGGGTTCCTGCGCCTGCAGCGAGGCAATCAGGTCCGAAAAGAAGAGGCGGATCAGCGGGGCAAGTGGGCGGATCATCTCTGACTCGACCACAAGATAGATCGCATGCGGGCGGCGGCGGATATCCCGGAACGAGAAATCAGATGTCGCGGTGGCCGCGTCGATCGCGCGGTTGTCCCAGGTGTCGAGACCCGATGTCATGAGAAGCGAGAGGTAGGAGGTCAGGGTGTCATTGTTGGTCGAAGCCATGCGCTCAAAGATCAGCTTGGCCGAGGTGTTCTTCACCTCCTGCGAACGCTTCAAATATTCCTTCTGCTTGTCGCCCCCCGAGGCTGAGATGCGGTAAATCTCGCCGATGGTCGGCACGCCGCGCTCGAAGGCCAGAAGACCGGCCGCCACGAAGAGGTCGATGCCCCCGGCCAGAAGCCCGCTCAGCTTTTCGTTGTCGGTTTGCAGGAAGAGCTTGGCGGTGAGTTTTAGCTCCATTTGCTGCCGGTTGGGGTTGGTCATGGCCGCGATGCGCGCAAGCGGGTTGTAGCGATGCGTCGGTCGGTCCCAGTCGGTCGGCGCGAAGCGGAATACCTTGTCCCCCATGCTGGCGCGGAAGCGCGATGTCTCGCGGAAGTTCTCGCCTTTCACGTCGAGCACCACGGCCGAGCCCTTGTAGGTCAGCAGGTTCGGTATCACGAACCCCACGCCCTTGCCCCGGCCCGTGGGCGCCACGATCAGAGCGTGGGGGAAGGTTTTTGAGACAAGGAACGGGCGCCTGGAGTTCGGGGAGCCAAGCTTGCCCAGAAGGAAGCCGCCGCCGGGCTTGGCAAAGAAGCCGTTCCTCTTCATCTCGCTGCGGGTCTGCCAATGCGTCGTCCCGAAGCGAGTCAATGCATCCCCCAGAAGCGTGACGCTCAGCATCAGCGATGCTAGACCGAAGCCGCCAAGGATGAGGTTCACCCAGAGGAAGTCTTTCGGTGCAGACTGAGACAGACCCCGATATTCGCGGGCCAGCAGGGTGACGTCGAAACGTGTGGGCGAAAGCCCATAGCGGAACATGACAAAGCCGGTCGCCACGACATAACCCATGGCAAGGCCGACCAGCACGAGGCTCAACACACCGAGGGCAATCTTGCCTTTATCCATGGGTGATCCCCTTCTCGCCATCTGCCGCAGCGTGGCGTGCGCGCTGCGCCTCGATCTGCTCTTCGGCCAAAGCATCGAGAACGCGCTCCATGGCCGGGCCATGCGCGGTCACCTCGCTGCTCTGGAGATAGGTTTTGGCGAGTTCCAGCTGGCGCAGCGGATCCTCGGTGAACTTGTCGAGGACTTCTGCGTTTCCCGCCCTCAGCGCGTCGATTGTGTCGGGGCTTAGTCGCTCGTTTATTTGCCGGACGATGTCCTGCTGCTCTGCCTCGGAGGCCGGGGTCCCGACGTCGGCGCTTCGCACAAAGGCCATAACGGTTGGCGCTGTCTCTTCCAGATACCGACGCTCGGCGTAGTCCTGTCGCGCCTGGTGCTCGATCTCGAAACTGCGCTCGCTGATATAGGCACGCGACGCGCCGAGCGAACGAAGGTGATTGATTTCGTCCTGGACGGCCTGCCCGAACTCTTCATCCGGCATCTCCGTGCGATAGCGGGCGAGGGTGCGGAGCTCGTCGGTGATCGGACCGAGATGATCCGAAGGATCCCGCAAGGCGAGGTCCATGTCGCCGGCATGAAGCGCGCGGTCCTGCTCCGATACCGCATATTGCGGCGGCATTCGACTGTCAGTCATCTGTTCCCAAGCCATCGAGGCCAATTCGGCATGCTGCAGAGATCTCTGCGCATAGGCGTCGAACGCGGCGCGGGCCTCTTCAACCTCCACGGCGCCCGCCCGCCGGACGGACGGGTCGTCGGAGAACGGATGATCGAAATCCGTCCGGCGGAACTGCGCCACCAGCGCTCTGAACGCCTGCCGCTCCGATGGGGCAAAGATGTCGGACCCATCTTGCGCGAGATCACTCCCAGGTGTCGTCAACCGCTCACCAAGCGCTGGCTCAGCGTCGTCCACCTCGTCGATCTCGGTTAGCGCGCGAAGGACGCGTACGTCGGTCAGGACATCGCCCAGCCGAACATGCACGGCTTCCAGCCTGTCGAGTGCGTCTTCCCTCTCCGCAGGTCTCTCCAGATCGAGTCCCCCTTCCTTTGCAATCGCCTGAAGATCCTGTGCCAGCCACTGGCGTTCCAATGCGGCATTGCCTGCCCCTTCCCGCAGGCGCGCGGCCACAGCCTCGGCTTCAATGCCCGTGCCTTGCAGGGCCGCAACCAGCTTCGGGGGCACGTCCTCATCAGCCAGCCGAGCGAGGTGATCTTCACCTATGTTCGGCCTTGCATAGATACCGTCCCGGGACGGGGCATCGACCAGGGCGGCAGAGCGATCCCCGAGCGGGTTCAAATGCGCGACCGAGGCCAGTACGTCGGTCAGCTTGCGCTCGATCACCGGCCTCTCGGCCGCCGGCGCCCTGTCGATTGCCGCCTCGATCTGGCGAATGTTCTGAGAAAACTCTGTGATCAGCGTGTCGAACGCTGCTTCGTCTTGGGACATGTAGATGGCTCCGTCAGATTGAATCTGACCGCCGCTGGCAAGGATGGTGCTGGCCTTCTCGAGCGCCTCGGCCACGTCTTCGAAATTCGAGCGTGACGCCTCTGCCGCGAGCCCGCGGTAGATCAACGCGTTGTGCCTGACGGTTTCCAGCGCGGCCGCCAGGTCAGCGCCGGTTCTCTGGCGCTCAACAGGGGGACGGCCCTCGTCGCGGGCCTTGTAGATTTCATCGATCTCGGCGCGGTAGGTCGTGACGCCTCGGTCCAGACGGCGCGTCGCCTCAAGGCGGATCCCATGGACTTGGGCTGCCTCGACCATCGCCTCGCGGAAGGCGTCGTAGTTGAAGTGATGATCCTTCCCGAGAAAGAACATTTCGCCATCCTTGCTGCGGCGGTTCAGAACGATATGCGCATGTGGATGCGCGCGATCTTGGTGTATTGCAGCAATATAGTCGAATTGCGACCCCTCACCTTGAAAGAACCTCTCGCAGACCGCCTGGGTGATATCGCGCACCTCCTTGCCGCTGGTTCCAACCGGGAATGCCATCAGCAGATGCGACGTATGGCCAAGCTTGGGGCTGTAGCGCTCGTTCCACTGGTTCTCGAACCGCCGCGCCACTCGGTTGATCTCGGCTTCCGAGAGCTGCTTCTTCCCGTCATGGGTGCCGCGACTGTCGAGGATATGGGTCGACTTCGTCGTGAGATATGTGAGCTGCGCCCGTAGCTGCGCCCCGGTGTGGCAGCCCCCTTTCGAGATAGCCTTGAAGATCGCTGGCGAATAGCCGCGCGCGGCCCGAACCATCTGCGCGCCCCTGGAAAGCCCCTGCCAGGATCCCGAAACCCGGCTCCAGCCGCGGTCAAAGAGCGCCGGGTCGATGCCCCGGACCCGGTCACTCGGCGCCATTCTCATCCCTCCCGGCGAGGCCCGCCAGGGCAGAGCTGATCTCAAGGTCCAGCTGGCTGCGCCGCGCACGCGACATCTCCTGGACCTGGTCGGCCAGATCGAAGACCAGACCCGCAAGCGCGCGGACGTCACGGTGACTTGAGGCCGGGTAGGACAGTCTCTCGCCCCGCACCTTGGCTTCGTTCAGACGTCGTGCGATCTGGTTCACGTTGTTGCCGACCCGGTTGAGCGCGGCACCGAGGCTGCGCAGCTCGTCGCACATCTCGTCGTCGGGCAGGAAGACACTCTCGGCCGCCAGCATCAGGCGGCGCATGGCATCCGAGCGATGCGCGATCCCGCGCCGCGACAGGGCGGCATCGAACCGGCGCAGGTCTTCTTCCGAGACCCGGATCCCCACAACCCGCGAACGGCTGCCGTTCGCTGTCTGACGCTCACCCCAGTGGTTCACCACGTTGTAGATCGTCTTCAGGCTGACATCGTAGCGCGTGGCCAGAGACGCCGCAGGGACGCCGCTCCGGCGGTTCTGGGCGATGGTCGATCGCTCGATCTCTGACAGTCTGCGACGGCGGGGCATTTTGAAGTTAACGTTCCTATTTCTTGCCAACTTCGTACAAGCCCGCCGACTCCCAACGCAAGTGGAGTCGGTCATAAGGGCTTGTACTCAATGTAGAAAATCGCCCTGCAAGGGCGATTTGACGTCTTCTGCGGAGTGCATCCCGCGCGCTGCATTCTGCAGCCCGCGGGATGCGCTTCGCGCCCCGTCTTCCGCGTTCCGCGGCCCGTTTCCCGTCTTCTGCGTGCCGTCTTCTGCGCGATGCTTTCGGGCATCTGGCACCCGTCTTACGTCCAGTGCGCCGCGTCACACGCCGCCTGCGCTACGCACCCCGATGCACGGACCACGTCCCGTGTCGGGTGCGGCGTGCGACCCGCGCCCCGGAGGGTGCGCCACGCCGACTGCCCTATGTCTCGCGCGGTCCGCACAATGCTTGACGTCCACAATTGGTCGGGATACCGACGCGGCAATCGTTTTGTGACATTTCACCATTCTCGACGGAGATGCCCAGATGCCCAACGACAACCTCGTGGTGATCGCCGCGATGGCCCGGAAGGGGGGGAGTGGCAAGACCACGCTCTCCCGCGCCCTGATCAGCGCGGCCGTCGCCGCCGGGCGCCGGGTGATGCTCATCGATACCGACAGCACCGGCGTGCTGTCGTCCTGGCACGCGCGCGCCGAAGGGGCAGGGTATGGCTCACCGCAGCTGCGCTCGTCGGTGGCAGAAAGCGTCGGCGACGTCGACCGGATGATCGAACAGGTCTACCTGGACGGTTCGGCGGATTTCGTCTTCATCGACACCGCCGGGGTAGGGGCCGAATGGTCCGACGAGATCGCGGTGCTCGCCGATCACATCGTCACGCCGGTCATGCTCTCGACCTCGGATTTCGACGTCGGCGGACAGACAGTCGACTGGTTCCGGCAACTCGCCGCGCGCGTTGACGATGCCTCCGCGCTGCCCCGGCATCATGTTGTCCTGAACATGGTCGACCCGAAGACCACCAAGGCGGATGCGGCGCTGATCGAGAGTGCCATCGGGATGTTCCCGCTCATCGAGACCGTGATGCTGCGCCGGAACGCCTACAAGGAGATGGACGAGAAGGGGCTCTTGCATGCCATCGCGCTGCAGAAGCAGACCGACCCGAACCCGCTGGTGCGCCCCCATGTCCGCCACATGGTCGAGGCGCTGGAGGAAGCGACCGACATCTTCAACAACGTCCTCGCGGCCTGACGAGATGCGCAAGAAGATTCCGACGATCACGCGCCCGGACCCCGGCTATGCCGCAGGTCTGAAGATTGCTGAGCCCGTCGAACCGCAACGCAAGGTGGTCACGAGGACTGACCCTGAAGGGGTTGGGATGACGCGGGCAGGCGAGGGGTCAGTGCTGATGACGCCCGAGCGGCCACCGGCGCCCCTTGCCGAAGCTGTCCCTGATGTCGTGGTTCCTTCGACAGGTGTTGTGCATCCCCAAACCACGCTGACCCGGAAGGTGGATGTGCGGGTGACCGCTCTGGAGCGACAAGCGTCCGCCCTCGTCGCCTGTGGCATCAATCCGGCCCATGTCGTCCGGGCCGCGCTGAGGCGGGCGACAAAGACCTGGCAGCTGAAGCCGGAGTTCGTTCCGCCGGCACACCACCGGACTGCGAAACCGTCTTCCTGGCGGATGCGAACGACTGTGGCCGTGGATGCGAAGGCCCTGACCGCGATCATGGCCACCGAGGACCCGCTCGATGTCTGCAGCAAGTGGTCGCTGATCCGCGGCCAGCTCGAGCCGCTGGTCTGGAAGGAGATCGACAGGATTCTTGCTGAACTGGCTGACGCTGCGGCGCAGAGCGAAGAATCGCCCCCCGGGAGCGTCACGACCGAGACTTTGGTCGAGGATTAGGCCCTGAATTCGCGCGGTTTTTTGCCGTTCAGCGGCGAGAATCTTCGCGATGCGCCTATCAACCTCAAATTGCATGTTGCAGGTGCAGAATAAGGCTCCTAAGACCCCGACAAGAATGTGACGGCGCTACAGATCAATCGCTTTGCATAACGAGTTCAGAGGAGAGCAGAATGTCCCAAGCCCCGCGTTTGACCGGCACACCCATCATGCGGATCCTCTCCAAGATCTCCGGCGAACTGGTCGGTTACCTCTACGAATGGGACAATGGAGATCTCCAGCCCGCCTGGTTCGGCGGCGAGGTGCAAGGCGTGCTGTACGAACCGATCGAGGCCGCGGCGTAGGCTCGCCCAGCTGAGCGGCGACACGCAGGTTTCACGCTCGAGAGTAGCCGGAGCAGTCAACTTTTTGCTTGATTTCAGCGGCTTATCAGAAGTCCGATAATCCGTTTTATGTAAATTTTGAACCCTGAACCGACATAAACTGCGCCGTGAAACTAACTCGCAAGGCGGGCAAAGCTGACGTTGAAGGTTCTCCTTTCGCGGCGCACCCGTCGCGTCTTGCGGAGCGGTGTGCCATCAAGCGTCGGCAACAAAATCAGATTGCAACGCAACAAATACCGTGTTATTCGCAACAGAAAGTTATAATCAAGCAACAGAAGGCAGGTTTATCGCATGGAACACTTCCCGATTGTCCAAGCACTTTGCCGCGCAGCAATGGCTGAGCCAACGCCCGCCCTTCGCAAGCAAATCGAGCGCTTACATGATGCACTCACTAAAGATGGCGAGAAGCAGCAGGCGGCATCACTTGCCAAAATTCTCTCAGCGGCAGAGCGGATGAAAGACGTCGCGCCAAGCCGCATCGAGCGTTCCAGAGCCAGTCTCTCCGGCGAAGCCATCGGACGAAGCACGCAGGTTCCGGTTGACCGAGAAACGTCGGCACCGCTGGCCGAGATCATCTTCCCCGACGATTTTCATGCCACCGCTCCGCTGTTCAACGCAACGGTCACGCAGGCGACCGAGAGTATCGTCGATGAATGGAGCAACCTGGAAGCGCTATCGACTGTAGACATCATTCCTTCGAAAACCTGCCTGATCTACGGCGAACCGGGCACCGGCAAGACGCGGCTCGCCCTGTGGATCGCGCATGAGTTGCAGTTGCCCGTGGTCCTTGTTCGACTAGACGGCCTCGTGTCCTCGTTCTTGGGAACTACTGCTCGCAATATCGGGAACCTGTTCTCCTTTGCGAATAGGTATCGCTGCATTCTACTGCTCGACGAATTTGACGCGATTGCGAAGGTCCGCGATGACCCGCAAGAAGTGGGTGAGATAAAGCGGGTGGTGAACACCCTACTTCAAAACCTCGACGGGCGGCAGAGAATCGGCTTTACGATTGGGATCACCAATCACCCCAACCTTCTCGACCCGGCAGTCTGGCGGCGCTTTGAAATCCAACTCGAAATCCCGAAGCCGGACTTTGAGGTCCGTAAGGCGATAGCGGAGCATTTCATGCCGCCAGTGGTCGCCCCTGACAGCCACATTCGGTTGATCTCGTGGTTCACCGAAGGCTCGACTGGGGCAGAAATCGAGGCCCTGGTCCGGACCTACAAGAAGGCGACTACGGTCCGGGAGGAGGACCGGCGAGGACTTCTCGAAACACTCCAGCAGTTTGCTACCCTGAATGCGGCGCGCATTCAGCGCGAGCGCAGGACACTGCTCTTTGCAGATCCCGGCAAATTGTTCAGGGCGATGCGCAACGACGAGGCATTGAACTTCACAATGGCCGACATCGGCGAAATCGCCGGAAGGGACAAGTCATCGGTCAGCAGATTGTTGCAGAAACAGGCGAGTGAAGAGGACGTAACCGATGGCTAGCCCGATCCAGATCGTTCTGAACCCGGAGAACTTCGACGAAGCGCGTGAAGCAAGCGGAGGCGGAGGGCGCAAAGATTTCTATGCCCACCGTGACCGCGAGTTTGTAGCGCACAAGGCTGCTCTCATGGGCCAGCTCGATTCGATCTCTGCAATCCTCGCCGCCCAATCGCAAGGTCCCATTGGTTTCCTGAAGGTCGTGCTAAAGAGAGAGGCTTGGGCAAAGAGCCACCGCCCCGTGTCAAAGCTGTTCCGGAGTGACCGAACGCCGGTGGTGGGCGGAGGTGATCTCGGCGAAATGCTGGTGGAGGGACGCCCCGCGACCCTTGCTCTGGTCAAAGCGGAAATCCAGAAATCGGAAACGGCGACTGTGATGCGCTTTGACGAGACGCGTGGCCGCGAGTTGCCTCACCCCTCTGCTCAGCGCAGCGAGACGGGTGCCATCGACCGTATCGAATTGTATGGACCATCCGACAAGCGCAGGTTTTCGGTCGAAGAGGCCGTCACATGGCTTTCGAATCCCATGACCGGCAGTAGTTACGAGGTTGAGCTCTTCGATGTTGTTCCGCCCAGAGACGAGTGGGACAGGCTCGACGCGCCTCACCGCGAGTTGATTTCCTCCTTCGTAGAAGGTTTTGGAGAAGTTGGGAAAGGTATGTCGGTCGAGCGACTGCCAAACTGGAAGCGTGGACTGCCGAGACTTTCAGTCCGCCTAGACCAGTCGCCGAACGGCGCAGTCATGAGGCTGACAAATGCATCTTCTGCGGCGCGCGAGCGGCGTGCGCTCGCTCCTTTCGACGGCGATCCCCAAAGGCATTCCCATCTCTTGAAGTTCCTCGACATGCACCCTCTCGTTCGGAGCGTTGAATTGCCGGGCGTGGTCGTCCGTTCTGCCAGAACACCGGCTCTGGTGCGAGCTCGGCCCAGTGTTGCGACCATCCCCAATCGAAGTGCCCAGTCTTCGCATCCTAGAATTGGCATCGTGGACGGTGGGATTGGCGACGCGCTGTCGGGGTGGATCATAGACCGCTGGGACATACTGGCCGACGAGGACATGGACCTCAATCACGGCACCTTCATTGGAGGGCTAGCGGTCGCGGGAGGAACCTTGAATGGCCCTGAAACCTGCCCTGAACCCGACGGCGCGGAACTCGTGGACTTGGCAATTTTCCCGGATCAAAGGAAGCCGGGTGCATTCCCTTCCTACTATTCGGGTGGCCTCCCTGACTTCTTTGACGAGCTGGGCACAGCCGTAGCAGACGCGCGTGCACGGCACGGCGTGAGGGTCTTCAACATGAGCCTGAACATACTCCAGCCTGCCGTGCCTGATCGTTACAGCACGCACGCCGCTCGGCTCGACCAGATTGCCGAAGAGAACAATGCTGTAGTGTTCGTTTCGGCGGGAAATACGGAGCCGCAGGATTTTCGACCAGAGTGGCCTGCGGACACCGCCACCGCACTTTCGAACTTGGCGGTTGCACGAAACGATGGTCTCCTTACACCGGCCGAGAGCGCGCGAAACGTAGCAGTTGGCGCTGTGAACCCGCCGGGGCACGAGGGCTGCCTGCCCTTCGCACCCACACGCTTCAGCCGCCGCGGACCCGGCTTGCGTTCTGGTGTGAAGCCTGATCTCGCCCATGTCGGTGGTTCTGGCTCGCAACATGCTTCCCTTGGCCATGGTCTATTTTCGCTCTTGCCAGATGGAACGGTCGTGGACGGATGCGGCACCAGCTACGCATCGCCGCTGGTGGCCAAGACCGCCGCGAAGCTGGTCCACGAGATCGAGGGGGAGGTGTCCAGAGAGACGCTGATCGGGCTTCTTGTTCACAACGCCGAGACCCCAGCACCTTTGCGTCCAAAGGAACTTGGCCCTGTCGCACGTCATCTCGTCGGCTTCGGCCTGCCGCCTTCCGCTGATAGAATTTTGGAAACTGGTGATCACTCGATTACGCTGGTGTTCGCCTCTCGCATCCAAGAGGGACAGCAAATCAACTTTCGATTTTCATGGCCGCCTTCGTTGGTGACGGGAGGAAAATGCAGGGGCCACGCCAAGCTCACTTTGGTCTCAACGCCTCCGTTGGATGCCCGATTTGGGTCCGAGTTTGTCCGAGTGAACATCAATGCAGCGCTGCAGCAGGCTCAGGACACCGGCTGGAAGGGAAGGCTGGATCCCCTGTATTTACCGTCTTCGCGCGGCGCGCACGCGGTCGAGGCCGAACTGATCGAACACGACCTAAAATGGAGCCCCGTAAAAGTGTTTGAAAAGACTTTCCCGAGGGGCGTCGGACCGACGTCCGACTGGAGACTGATGGTTGAATATCTGACCCGCACTGGAGAGCAAATGCCGAACGGCGGTGTCCCTTTCACGGCAATTCTGACAATCAGCGATCCCGCAGGCGACGCACCTGTTTTCAACGACATGCGCCAAAACCTGCAAGCCCTCGGTGCTCGTATTGCAGACATTCGGACTGCAGTCCGTATTACGCCGCGTGTGTAATGCGCCGGCATGTTGAGGTTTCTTGCACATACCCTGGAACAGCTGGATCTTGCCCTCGAGCACGTCCTGAAAGGCGACGCCAATAGCGCGCGCTTTGCAGTGATGCTCACCGATAACGCTCTGGAGCTTGTTCTCCATCAGCTTGCCAGTGATGAACGGCGCCAGCGCTCTGCGCTGTGGAAGCGCGAAAAAACATATGACGACGCGGCCGAACTGGAAGCGGCCCTTGGACGACATTTCGATGCCAAGCTTCGTTTTGCCAAACCGAGGCTGCCACTCTCGGACGAAGAGGCCCAGACCATCGCGATCTGTCACGATCTGCGCAACGACGTGTACCACATTGGATTGCAGCATGAAGCGGTACTGCCCGCCATAGCTGGGTTGTATTTTGTGTGCGCAGCTTCGGTGCTGCAGCGTTT
Source organism: Thioclava sp. FR2 (assembly GCF_051200875.1). Classification (GTDB taxonomy): domain Bacteria; phylum Pseudomonadota; class Alphaproteobacteria; order Rhodobacterales; family Rhodobacteraceae; genus Pseudotabrizicola. Next base: position 20,559 of record NZ_CP195192.1, on the reverse strand, counting down.
CAAGCCCGCCTTCTTGAGCTACAGCCCAAACATGGTGATGCCCGAGCGCTCCAGGAAATTCTTCGAACAAAAGCCCTTCGGCTTGCGGGCGCGGGAGGACTTTCAGAAAGGCTGCCGCGCTCTGGCGGCGAAGGCCGGTTTTGCGGGCAGCCGATTTATCGAGGCTTTGGCCGATCACCTTGCTGAGATCATCGAACAGCAAGACAGCGTCATCGAGATCGTTGCAACGGGCGGGCCCAATCAGACGAGCCGCGATGAGGCGGTGACCCAGACCGAGTGCTGGCACATCATGTTTGATCCGAAAGCCGCCACCGCTGCCAAGAAGCGTCTCAAGGTTAAGAGCGCCTACACAGGGAAGACAATCGCCGAACTCCAGAGCTGGCTGCTGGAGAATGGCGCCCTGCGATACACTAGTGATCCGGTGCCCGGTTGGCGCAAACGCGAGGTATCCTTGCGCCGGGAAAAAGACCCGCATAGGGCCCTGAAGAAATACCGGGACTTCATCGTCCAGAGCGCCGACATCCGCGAACTTCTGTTGGAAGCCTGCGGCCAGGTTGAGCGGTGGATCGACGGCCAAATCGAGCAGATGCGTATGGGCGATGTGTGAGAGCGAGGGAAAGCCATGGGAAATCCGCAGCACTACTCGATTGAGCTTCCCGGCAGGTGCCTTGCGCTGATCAATGGACTTTGGCCCAAAGCTTCCAAGCTTCATGGTGGGGAAAGCCCAGAGCTCGGCCCGCTGACCTCAACTTTTCTGATCTCCATGTCCATGCCGATTCTGACAATTCCGCTGGAGCGCGTTGAGCGGCAGATCGGCAAGGCCGAAGACCAAGCCTATGCCGATGACCGGCATTTGGGCACAAAAGCAGCGGAAGAATTCGTGGATGTGATCAGAAAGGGCAAGCTCGGCGCGACCCCCTTCTACAAGGACGGGACATGGCGCTTTGTTTGCGTGAGGGAAAAACCATTTCCGAACATCGCGAACGGCTTACCGGACGAGTTAGCCGCAGCGCTTTCAAGCGTTGAAGCGGAAATCGCCGCGCGCGACATGCCGGCTTCCCAATGGGTCAGCATCCTTCGGAATGCGATGGCACATGGCGGTATTGCCTATCTCGATCAGAACGGCCGCAGTAGCTATGGCACACCTATGAAAATGTTTGCCTTTGTGAGCGGCAAGTACGCCAGGCCCAAATGCGAGCATGCCGAGGCCGATTGCAGGTTTGGCATGGGCAAGCTGGAAGGGCTGAACATCCTGCGTATCAGCGAGACCGACTACCGGCAATTTCTTGAAGCATGGGTGGCATGGCTTGCGACTACGAAAATCACCAAGATGTCGGCAGCCTAGGTTAGAGTACGGAGGATGCCTTCGAACCGACTCCTTGACCGACAGTATTGGTTCGATTCTCAACGATCTATGTTTAACAGATACCCACGCCGCTTCTTCGTCGCCGACAGCTTCATCAGCGCGTTGACCGCCCTGCCCTCGTCATCATGCTGTTCGACCAGCATCTGGCCACGGTAACCGATCCGACCCCATTCACGCACCAGGCTCACGCCGCCGAAGAGATCGGGCTGAACGCTCATTCGATAGAAGCGCCGCATGTTGAGAGACGGGTCGATCCGTTTCAGATCGACCGCCGTCGGAAACACCTCCAATTGCTGCGATTCATCGAACATTTTGCGGTCACCTTGTCTGCGGCAACAATATCAAGTGTATGTCAGTGTTTCCACAATGTTCTTTCACGAGAAGTAAAGAGGGGGCTCACGCCCCCTTCTCGAACTTCATGACCGGGATGCCAAGCTTCTTGGCCTTGTCGGCGAGGTTTTCCTGGATACCGGTTCCGGGGAAGACAAGGACCCCGACCGGGAGCACATCCAGCATCGCGTCGTTGCGCTTGAAGGGCGCGGCCTTGGCGTGCTTGGTCCAGTCAGGCTTGAAGGCGACCTGCGTCACGCCCCGAGACTCTGCCCATTTGGCGGCGATGAGTTCTGCGCCTTTGGGGCTGCCACCGTGCAAAAGGACCATATCTGGATACTTGGTCCGGACCTGGTCGAGCTTACCCCAGATCAGGCGGTGATCATTGAAGTCGGTCCCGCCGGTGAGGGCGACCTTGGGACCAGCGGGCAGCATCACTTCGGTCTCGGCGCGGCGCTTGGCGGCCAGGAAGTCGCGGCTGTCGATGAGCGCTGCGGTCATGTGCTGGCGGTTCACCATAGAGCCGGTGCGGGGGCGCCAGGTCGATCCCGTGTGATGGACGAACTCGGTGGCGGCGTGATCGCGCATCATGTCCATGCAGTTGCGCCGTTCAACGAGAGTCAGGCCTTCGGCCGTCAGGCGCTCGAGTTCGACGGATTTCACCTCGGAGCCGTCCTGCTCGCGCTGGAGGCGGCGCTGCGCCTGCTCGTTCTCATCGAGCGTCCGCTCGATCCGGGCCGTGGCGCGGTGGAAGAGGTTGACCTGGCCCCAGAGCACCTCTTCGAGGTCGGGTTCCATACGGGTGTCTTCCAGGGTCGCGACGAGGGCGTCGAAGATGTCGGCGACGGCGACGGCGAGGCGCTGCCCATCGGGCATCGGGCGCGGATCGGGCTCGTCAAAGGGGCGATAGCCGTAGAGCTGGAGCTCGTCGAGCGCATGGGCGGTCTGGGATGCGGTGTGAGCGGGTTCATATGCATCATCGTGGGTGTGGATCGTCATCGGTTTCTTGCCTCCGGGCCTGTCTCGTCCGCGCGTCATCCCGCGCGGCCTTCATGGGCAGACCCGAGCCGTCGGGGCGGTTGCCCCTTCACCCCGGCTTCACCGGGGCCGGAACAGCGTGGAGGAGGTCGGCAGGGAAGCTATTTGTCTCGCGATGCAAAGGCGGCTTTGCCGCCGGCGGAAATAGGTTCCCTGCCGACTTTGCAGGGGCAACCGCTTTGACGGCCTGCCCATCTCTTGAAGGCCGGGCAGGGCTGACGGGTGGATGCGCAAGGCCCGGGATGGGGTGAGGACGACGATCCAGAGCCACGACTGGGATGCTGCCCCCTGCCCCGCACTCCCAGCCCCCCCTGCGCGATGCAGCTCAGCTGGGCAGGCGATGCCGATCCTCTGGCCCGATCTGACCTGCCAGATGCTGGCGCAGCGCGTCCTTGCCGTTCGCCCGAAGATCATCGTTGAAATCCCCGAGACTCGGTTCCAGCACCCGCACGGGCACCCCGACCTCGGAGGCTCTGGCGCTCAACCTCTCTGCCGCGCGCTGCCCGGCCGGATCGCGATCGATCGCGACGTAAAGGCGCTGCAACCCTTCCGGTAGGCGAAGAGCCCCGAGGTGTCCCGACGAGAGCGCCGCCCAGACGGGAAGGCCCGGGGCCGCCTCGGACAGGGACAACATGGTCTCGATGCCTTCGCCGATGACGAGGATGTCATCCTGCGGGGTCAGCCTGACAGCATTGCCGAGGAGGTGACCCATAGCCCGACGCTCTGGATTCACTGCCGCCTTCCCCTGCCCGTCAGCTGCCAACCAGGTGCGATGCACGCCCAGCACGGCCCCTGCCCCATCGGTGACTGCGGCGATCATCGCCGGTTTGGGGGTGCTTCGGGTCTGCCCCTCTTCCCGATGCCAGCACTTCGGGTGGAAGCGTAAGGCGCCGTTCGCCCCGAATTGGGTGATGCCTCGGGAACGGAGGTAGGTCTCAGCAAGCGTGCCTGTGATCGGGTTCGAGGCAGCAAACAAGCGCGCCGCCGCCGCAGGAGTGCCACCGGGCGCCTTGGCCTTCCTCGGCTCTTGCCTATCCGGGACGACCGGCCGCGGACGGCCAAGATGCGCTCGGGCCTCGGCGAGAAGGTCGGGGAAGCGCGTGATCCCCGTCCGGGCGCGGATGATGTCCAGGAGATCGCCATGCTCGCCTGTGGCCCCATCCGTAAACTTGCCCGCTGCCCCCGGCCCTGAAGCGGGCCCGGTCAGCCGCACGAAGAGCGACCGGCCGGGATTGTTCTGCAGGTCACCGACGATCCAGTAGGATCCTTCCCGCCGTCCGGCGGGAAGGTAAGCGCGACAGACGCCTTCGGCATTTGCCGCAAGCTCTGCCAGTGTTTCTGCTGTTTCCAAAGACATGCCTAAACGCCCCTCAACCGTTGCGTGCATGTAGACTTGCGACAGGACAACGTGCAAGCAGACGATCCAGTATCGCGACGCCCTCGGCGGCGGTCGGGCAGAACAGCCGAAGCTTCCAACTGATGATCTCCGAGAAGAAGCCATCGGCCTTGAGCCGATCCTTGGCTGCCTCCGAGAAGCCCGACAGTTCGATCCGGTTCGCGCCCATGACGCGCGAGCGGTGCAATTCCATCCCTTCCGATAGGCGCACCACGGTCCTGCCCTCCAGAACGAGGGCATGGACCTGCGCGGCCGAGAGCTTGGGCGCATCGGCGGCCAGCGTGGTCGCGACCCAGGCAGGCGAGACGCGGCGGCCGATGATGCGCTGCCCGTCATCGGTCTGAAGGCGGTAGACGCGGGTTTCATCCTGGGGAAGCTGCTTCCAGATCGGCAGCAGCAGACCTGCGACGATGTGCAGCGTGGCTTCGGAGAACTCCGGCACCTCGGCCAGTTCCGCAGTCCACGCCGCAGTGAAGGCCGCGCGGTCGGCCTCGAGCCAGTGGGTGTCCTCCATGACCTTGGCCGGGACCGTGCTGGCCTCGGTCGGGCGGATCAAGCGCAGGCGCGGCTCGATGGTCCCATCGTCCAGCATGTGACTGGTGGCGGGAACCTGCACGGCAGCCCGGCCCGAGCGGCTGTTGACCAGAAGCCGCGCCTTTGGATCATCGAGCCAGTCGAGCGCATCTGCGAGGGACGTCGGTGTGTTGCGGCGTTTTTCGGCGATGGTGAGGAGCTGGGTTTCCGCGCCGGAGCCGGGATGGGTGTAGATGACGCGAGCGTCCGTGACAAAGAAGCTTTCGGCGCGCAGCGTCTCGAGGCCGAGGTCGTAGACACCGGCGGCGATGGCGCCCTCGATCCGCTGGTCGAGGAGTTCTTCGAAACCCGCGAACAACACGGCCTGCATGTCGATCGTAAGCGCGAGCAGGCGATTGAGGAAGGTCGTGATCGGCGGCAGGTCGTCCTTCAGACCGTTGTCATCGGTCAGGCTGAGACCGGTGGCATCCTCGAAGGCCCCGAGCGAGCAGTCGGCCACATCGCCACGATAGATGCGGCGGTAAAGCTGGCGCAGGGCGTCGCGGGCATAGGGGCTCTCGAGGTTGTCCTCGGGCCGGAACAGCCCCTGCCCGCCGGTCTGGCGCTGACCGCGCGTGATGGCACCCAGCGTGTCGAGGCGGCGCGCGATGGTGGAGAGGAACCGCTTTTCCGCCTTCACATCCGTCGCCACCGGCCGGAACAGCGGCGGCTGCGCCTGATTGGTCCTGTTGGTGCGCCCGAGGCCCTGGATCGCCGCATCTGCCTTCCAACCGGGCTCCAGAAGGTAATGGACCCGCAAGCGCTGGTTCTTCGCCCCGAGATCGGCGTGATAGCTGCGCCCGGTGCCGCCGGCATCCGAGAAGATCAAGATACGCTTTTCGTCATCCATGAAGGCTTGGGTTTCCGCGAGGTTCGCGGCTCCAGCCCGGTTCTCCACCACGAGCCGTGCCGCATGCCCTTCGCCCTTGCGCACGATGCGCCGTGAACGTCCCGTGACTTCGGCCACGAGATCGGTGCCGAAGCGCTGGACTATCTGGTCTAGCGCACCCGGCACCGGCGGTAGTGAAGCCAGATGCTCGATGAGCGCATCGCGCCTGCGGACGGCTTCGCGGCACTCCACCGGTTGGCCGTCGCGCGTGACGGGGCGCGACGAGAGGTTGCCCTCGCTGTCGGTGAAAGGCTCGTAGAGCTGCACCGGGAAAGAATGGGCGAGGTAGTCCAGGACATATTCCCTGGGCGTGATGTCACAGCGGATATCGTTCCATTCGTCAGTCGGGATTTCCGTCAGGCGCCGCTCCATCAAAGCCTCACCCGTCGAGACGATCTGGATGACCGCCGCATGACCCACAGCCAGATCGGCATCGATGGATGCGATCAGCGAGGGAGTCTTCATCGAGGTGAGCAAATGACCGAAGAAGCGCTGTTTGGCGGACTCAAAAGCTGACCGCGCTGCGGACTTGGCCTGGCGGTTCAGCGCGCCCGATCCGCTCGGCCCGTCGGCCGCGCCAGAAATGTTCGTCGCTTCCAACGCCGCGGTCAGGTTGTTGTGGATGATGGCGAAGGCCCCGGCATAGGCATCATAAATGCCGCGCTGCTCGGGGCTGAGCGCATGCTCCAGCATCTCGTATTCGACACCGTCATAGGACAGCGAGCGCGCCGTATAGAGGCCGAGCGCCCGGAGGTCGCGGGCCAGAACCTCCATCGCCACGACACCGCCAGCCTCGATGGCTTCCACGAATTCCGCCCGGGTTGCGAACGGGAAATCCTCCCCGCCCCAGAGGCCGAGGCGTTGAGCATAGGCCAGATTGTGGACGGTCGTTGCGCCCGTGGCCGAGACATAGACCACGCGGGCATTGGGCAGTTTGTGCTGCAGGCGCAGACCCGCCCTGCCCTGTTGCGAGGCCATGGTATCACCCCGCTCGCCTTTGCCGCCGGCGGCATTCGCCATGGCATGGCTTTCGTCGAAGAGGATCACCCCGTCGAAATCCGCCCCGAGCCAGTCGACGATCTGATCGACGCGCGACTTCTTCGATCCGCGCTCTTCGGAGCGCAGTGTGGCATAGGTGGTGAAGAGAATGCCCTCGTAGAGCGGGATGTCGCGCCCTTGTGCGAAGCGCGAGAGGGGCGTCACCAAAAGCCGCTCCTGGCCGAGCGCTGACCAGTCGCGCTGTGCGTCCTCGAGAAGCTTGTCGCTCTTCGAGATCCAGAGCGCCTTGCGTCTTCCTCGGGCCCAGTTGTCGAGCAGGACCCCGGCGGACTGGCGGCCCTTGCCCGCCCCGGTGCCATCGCCGAGGAATAAACCACGGCGGAAGCGGACCGCGTCAGGGTCATCGTCCGATGCAGCGGAAACCATGTCACCGGTCTCATCGACGGTCCACGTTCCGGCGAGATGCGCGCCATGCGCCTCCCCCGCGTAGATGACGGTCTCAAGCTGGGCGTCGGAGAGCAGGCCGTCGCGCAGGACAGCAGCGGGGAGTTTCGGGCGGTAGGTCGGTTTCGGGGGCGCGACCGAGGCCATGGCGGCCGACTGCACCAGCTTGGTCGGGTGCGGCGCCGCGCCGGGGATGTCGATGGCCTGCAGACGGAAGGTCTCGTAGATCGCATCCGAAAGACGTGCGGCATCTTCGTGTTCGGCGGCGTCGCGGAGAGCGTAGTCCAGTTCCTTGGCCTCGATCGGCGTGACAGGTGTCGCCAGTTTAGGCCCCGAGATCGCACGGGATCGGCTGGCGGGTGTGCGTGTGGTGGGGGCAGAATGCCCCGGGAAGAGGGAAGAGTGGCCCAGACCCGCATTTGCGGCCTGTTCCAGTTCGAGGCGCGGCGGAACCTCTGCAGTGACCCGGGACATCAGATGCGCCACGTCCCTAGACATGGGTTGGCGCAGGTCTGCGGTGGTGCCGCCCAGCTCGCCGCCGCGGCATTTGTCGAAGACAAAGATCCGCGTCTCGAAGCTGGTCCCATGTTTGGCGAAAGCCGCACCCGACACAGCGCCAGTGAAGACGAGATGGGCCGTCTCGGTCAGACGGCCGAAGGTCTCGGCACAGGCCGGCGCATCCGGCGCGAAACCCGCCCCTGTGATGGCGACGAGCCGACCGCCGGGGGCCAGGCGCGCGAGGGACGAACGCAGATGCCGGGCCGTCGCCTCGGTCGTCCGACCATCGACATTGGCCACAGCCGAGAAAGGCGGGTTCATCAGGACGACACTCGGGCTCGAGGAGGCGTCGAGATGATCATCGATCTGCGCGGCATCGAACCGCGTGACGGGGCGGCCCGGAAAGAGGAGGCGCAGAAGATCGGCGCGCGTGTCGGCCAACTCGTTCAGCACGAGGCTGCCGCCCGCGATCTCTGCGAGGATCGCTAGAAGCCCGGTCCCCGCTGAGGGCTCGAGGACGAGATCGCCCACGTCGATCCGTGCGGCAGCCAGTGCCGCGAGTCCCATGGGCAAGGGCGTGCTGAATTGCTGAAAGCGCTCCATCTCCTCCGAGCGCCGGGTATGCGTGGGCATGAGACCCGCCACCTTGGCGAGGATGGGCAACAGCGCCGTGAGCGAACCCGACCGAGCCAGCAGCGCGCGGCCGAACTTCCGCAAGAAAAGGACCAGCGCCACCTCGCCCGCCTCGTAGGCAAGCTTCCAGTCCCATGTGCCATCAGCATCGGTGCCGCCAAAGGCGCGCTCCATCTCGAGGCGCAAGCGCAGCGCGTCGATTTGGAACCCCTGCGCGAGATCGGGCTGAAGCGCTTCGGCAACTGTGAGGATCGCGGGCGCGGGATCGCGAGATGGAACGGGTACGGGAGGCGCAACGGGCGCGAGATAGGTCATCGGGAAGCTCCGGAATGAGGGACAGGATCAGCCCCAGGCACCCTCTCTCGGGCACCCTCAGGCCTGATCTTTCCCGGCCCCTCTCTCCCTCTCGCACCAAGGTGTTCCCGACGCTTAGCTTGATTTTGTTCCTGTTTTGTTCTATAATTGGAACCAAGCCAAAAAGGGAGTGTCCCCATGGACATCACGACGCACGCCCTGCCCGCAACGCCCAAGCAGATCGCCTATGCGCGGTCGCTCGCGCAGCGCAACCGGACCCTCCTGCCTTGGGAAGTTCAGCAGGACCGCCGTTCGTTGAGCGCCTGGATCGAGGCTCAGGCCCGGCTGAAGCCGGTATCGGACATGGACCAGCTGCCCACGTCCAGGCAGGTGGCCTTCGCCGAGAAACTCGCCCGGATCAAGCGGCGCGCCGTTCCAGACGAGTGCTTCCGCGACAAGGGGCTCATGTCGAAGTGGATCGACGGGAACAGGTGAGAACGGCACCGGCTGGTGACGCCCTGTGCGGCCGTCCGGAGCTCTTGCCACACCGTAGTTTGGCAAACTGAACGTAGCTGCCAACCTATAGGCTGGCAGCTTGGCTATTCAGGACTTCAACCGCGGTCAACCGCCTGTCCGAGTCCGGCCAACTCGGTGAGCGCCGCGTCCTTCGTCTGCACGGCTTACTCTTCAGCGATGAGCGATCGAACAACGCTGACTGGCAAGAACATCCTCAGCGGGTTCGATGCGAGCGGCAGAAAGCCGTAGCTTTCGTATAGCGCCTTGCGGCGGGCCACGCGGTCGGGATCGCCACAGTCGAGAACATCGAGCATGACGACAGCGACGCCGATGGCATCTGCGGCAACTGCAATTCGCCGGAGGGCATCGACAAGCAAATCGCCGCCATACCCGCCCCCGCTGAACTTCTGATCACGCCCGATCATCGAGATGTATGCGGCTGGGATGTTGCCGTGCGACGGACGTGTCCGCGCGAACTTTGCAGGTAAATCCGCAAAGTGAACGGCGTGCGCATTCAGTGCATAGAAACCGATAACCGTGCCGGCAGGATCGACCATCACATAGAGCCGGACGTTGTCCGCCTTGGCGAGCTTGTTGGCCGTCTTCTGGAAATAGTTGTCGACCTGTTCGACGCCGCAAGAAAAAGCCGCCCGATCATGTCTCTCTGGATCGAACGGCTCAATGATGTAAGTGGCCGGTTGCGATGCAGCCATCTACTGCGACACAACCGTTTTGCCATGCCGACGGAAGGCCGAGCGCAAGGCGTCTGTCGGCGCCGCCGGTGTATCGAGTGCCGAGAAAAACGCGTCATGATCGACTGGCTGCAGCACCGTCCGTTCATGCGCTGCAATCGTTGCCAGCGCTGCCTGGTAGGCGGCATTCATGGTGAAGACGGAATCGTCGACGCCAGAAAGCGCCGCCGCCTGCTGAATCGCTGTCTTGATGCGTGGCTTCGTCCGGAAATTCATCCGGGCCTCGTTGCGCTCATCGATCGCGCGCGTGGTGTCGTGGAAACCAAGCATGGTCGCCTCCTGTTTTTCAATCCTTCATGTACGCCACATTGACGTACAAATCAAGAGTTCGGTCGGGAAAGTACTTCGAAAGTAGCGCGCTCACCCGAACCGCCGCCCTCCTTCCGTGAAAGTATACGCGTTGACGATGATCCCCTCCTCGATGGCCTCGTCCGAGGTGAGGTGGTCGTATTCGGCCTCAAGCTGGCGGTAGAGCCAGCGGGCCAGATCACGCAGCGCCTCGGTCACGATCTCTTCCGTGTCCTCGGTGGGCGGCTGCCAGGTCGGGCTGTCGCGCGTGACGTCAACGGCCATGGTGTATTCGTGGTAGTAACGGCCGCGGTGGCTGACCTCGGCCGCGAGTTGGTAGAAGTTCCGCCGCTGGATGGCCTGCAGCCGGTCGGCAATTCCGTGCAACGTCGCATCCGTCGGGGCGTAGTCCCGGATGCGCGCGGCCGCGCCCTTGGCGTGGGACCAGTTGCCTTCGAAACAGGCCCCGTCGCCCTGGCTCCAGAAGCCGGAGAACCAGCTGCAGGGCTTGGTACGCGTCCCGCCGCCCATCAGGCGGACGGGGGTGGTCTTCAGGCGGATGCCAAGGATTTCGCAGACCCGCTCGAAATCCTCGTAGACCGCATCCCACCAATCGTCGTGGGGACCGAGCTCGCGATACCAGGTACGCGCCTTTTCCTTGGCGTCCTCCGAGAGTTCGGGGAACTGGTAGACAGTGGTGCAGATGATCTCAGGCATCGGCGTCCTCCCCGTTCAGCGCGGCAGTCAGCCATTCCTGGCTGCTGGTCCAGCCAATGGATTTGCGGGCGCCGAGATCGATGACATGCGCGCCGCCGCCGAAGGCGTCGAGACGCGGACGGGAGCAGGTCAAAGCGTATTGGAAGCCCCAAAGGCCGGTGAGATCGAGGTCGCCCGCAAGGCGGAGCACGAAGCGGATGACGGCTTCGACATCGCCGTGGTCGTCGTCATGGATCCAGAGGATTCTGCCCTCGGGCGCGTCCTGTCGCGCGATGTCGAAACCCGCGACCTCCGGGTCGTCGGCGTCCTGATCCGCAGCGCGGAGTTCCTGAAACAGCGCGAGCGCGCGAACGACCTTGTCGGGGGTGCCGACATCGAGCAAGCACGAGAAATGGGTGAAGTAATCTGCCATGGGGACCTCCTAAATGGGGAAGACCCGGCCAGGAGGCCGGGCGCTGGATTGGGATGAAGGGTCGGCCGGGAGCGATCAGCCGATCGACGTGTCGTCTGCCGCATGTCGTGCGGCATGCGCGCAGAGCATCTGCCGGTAGAAGCGCTTGCGCGCCGTCCGGAGGCCGCAAACAGCGCGCGTGTCGGGGTGGAGCGCCCGGACAGCCGCGCGAACCACTGCCAGTGGCGAAGCGGTCGGCGGCAAGCCGAGACGTAAATAAGTCGGATCGGTCATGTCACGTGACCTCGACCACGGGCGAGACGCGATGCGGATCGACCTGTGCCTCGATCCGTTCGGTCCGACCCATCCAAGGCTCGGGCCGAATGGCCTTCACCCAATCGGCGAAGCTCGGGATGAAGCCAAGGTCTTCCTTCACATGCTGTTCGCCGACCCACCGGGTCGGGATGATGCGTCCGGTCGAGAGCGTGAGGGTCTGACCGAAGATGGTCTCGGCCATGAAGATGCCCTCCGCATGGTGGCGCAGCGCCCGGTGCCGAAAATCGGCAGTGATCTCTTTGCTATGGTCGAACCAGGAATGCACGGCGAGGTAATCCTCGACCGTGCCGCCCCATTTCTTCACCGAGGAGAGGGCGTGGTGGTAGGGATGTGCCATCGCCGCCCCCTCAGAAATCGTGTGTGAAGAGTTCGGACGAGGTGTACCGCTCGTTGAACTCGAGATGGATGCAGCGGGCCGCGGCGTCGAAGCAGAATTCGCCCCAGGCACCGTCGTTGTTTTCCCAGCCGCCATGGGTGTCGGAGAGGAAGTCGTAGGCGAGTTGCTCGACGACATCTTCCAGCGAGAGCTGCCGCATCTCGACCTCGGGGTCGTCCCAGGTGAGCGCGGCATACTCGATCTCGGTCGCGGGGAAATCGACGGCGGTTTCACCAGACCATGCACCGATACTTTCGATCTGGCCGCTGTCCCCCGCACCGTCGAAGGTCACGGTGACATGGGTGATGCCAGCGGCCATGAGACCGTCGAAGAGGCGGTCCTTGTTGCCGGGGCGCAGTGCGTCGATCCGGGCCGCGCGTTCGGCATGCGCCGCGAAGATCTGCGCCATGTCGACGGACGAGGGTGTCATCGGCGGCGTGAGGGTGGGTTCGGTCAGGGTCATCGTGAGTCTCCGCTAAGGTTAAGGGATCGGAGCCGGTCCGGGCGATCTCTCTCCCCCGGACAAGCTCCAAATCCCCCCTGCCCTCCTCTGCCTCTCGAGCCTCAGGCAGCGACTTGCAGCGCCCGGGCGGCAAAGGCGCGCCAGAGCGGGTCTACGAGACGCCCATCCAGAAGATCGGCGCGGTGGCGCAGCCGTTGCGCCAGATCCGGCTCGGCCCAGGCAGTCGCGCGGCCGGCCTGCGCGCGCAGCTGGCTCGCCTCGGTCACGACGCCCCGCGCTTCAGCCGCGCTCGTGACCGGGTGGCACCAGGCGACAGCGTGGTCGCTGTCGGCCCCGGCCAGCACAAGGCGCTCGTCGCGATCGAGTATCGCCAGAAGCTGGGGCGTGGCATCCGTGGCCATGCCCTCGGCATGGTCGATCGCGCCCTGCATGGCATCGGCCAGCGTCGCAAAGCGCGCGAGGACCAACGGCGCGGCCCGGCCCGACATCAGATCCGCAGGCGTGCGGCGCGACAGGGTCAGGGCAAAGGGGTGGTTGGGATCAGCATCGCCCACAGCGAAAACCGGCGAGAAGCCTCGCGGGCCGGTGGTCGGGTGGATGGGCAGGGGCAAGTCGAACATGGGGAAATCTCCGACGGCGCGGGAAGCCTCTCTCCCCGCTTCATCCGTCAAAGACCAAACCGCCGCCCTCGTCCTCGAAGGGGCGGCGGTGATGGGTCCGATGGGCCTTCAGAGCTTGCCGAGGGCCCGCAGGCTTAGCTCTGTCCCGGCGCCGACGATGATGTGGTCGTGCAGCGTCAGCCCGAGGTACTTGCAGCCCTTCTGGATTTCCTTGGTCATGCTGAGATCGGCCTCCGACGGCGTCGGATCGCCCGAAGGGTGGTTGTGGATCAGGATCAGGGCGCTGGCGTTCAGCATCAGCGCTCGCTTGATCACCTCGCGCGGATAGACCGGGACATGGTCGACCGTACCGGTCGAGAGAAGCTCATCCGAGATGATGCGGTTCTTGCGGTCGAGATAGAGGACGTGGAAGCGCTCGATGGGCCCGCGGACGGTCAGCGCGCAGTAGTCCATCAGCGCATGCCAGCTGCCGATGACCGGGTTCTGGCTGAGGTAGCGGCCGAGGATGTCACGGGCCTCGAGGATGACGGTTTCTTCCTGGGGGGTCATGAAGGTTCTCGCTGAGATGCGCAGGCCGAAGCCCCCTGCCCTCTCGGGGCGGGGCCAGTGGCGTGCGTGTGGAAAGGGAAAGTGCGACCGCCGCCGCGCGCGAGGGCGGTCGCGTTGTCGGGCCCGGCGTTAGGCGACCCGGTCGAGGAGCTTCTTGGCGCGCCCTTCCATGTCGAGGCGGGCATCCTGCTGGGTCTTGTCGCGCGCAAGCCGCGTGATGCCCTGCACGAAGTCGAAGATGCTCTCGGGCGGGCGGCCCTCTTCCATCAGCACCTTCTCGATGATCTTGCCGGATTCGGCTTTCGAGAAACCGCGCTTACGCAGGAAATCTGCACGGTCCTCATCGCTGCGCGCCACGATCTGCTGTCGCGCCGCCTTGATGCCATTCACGAAGCCCTGCGGCGAGGAATTTGCAAACCGCGTCAGCGCCGGCGCCGCCTCATGTGCGAAGCGCGACGCGGCGTATTTCGAGTGGCGGATCTTGATCTCCTGGAAATCCTCGACGCCCCACAGATTGCGGTTCTGGCACACTGCTCGCAGGTAGAAGCTCGCCATGCCGAGGGTTTTCGCGCCCACCTCGGAGTTCCAGCAGTAGAAGCCCCGGAAGTAGAGATCGGTGGAGCCGTCAGGCAGCCGTCCCGCCTCGATAGGGTTGCGATCGTCGACCAGGAACAGGAAGACATCGCGGTCAGACGCATAGAGCGTGGTCGTGTCGCGGCTGATCTCGACGTCGGGGTTATAGACCCCAGTCGACCAGTCAAGCACACCCGGCACCTTCCAGCGCGTGTCGCCGGTGCCATTGCCCGCGATGCACTGCACCGCCTCGACCAGTTCATGGTCATGAATGCGGCCGTAGTCCGGGCCGGTCACCGCGCGCAGTTCCGTGCGGCCATCTTCCGTCTCGAAGGTCTTCACCTGCTCGGCGCGGTGGTTGGTCAGGCCGTATTGCAGGTTGATCCCCGCCAGCGGCGCGGGCAGTTGCCGCAGGTAGGACGCCGGGGCACCGACGATGCTGGCAAGCTGGCCAAAAGCCCAGTGCGTGGGCGCGACCGGCTCATGCGCTTTCGGCAGCATCAGGTGCAACCGCTCGGGGTTGTCGCGCGCGGCCTCGACGCGGATGTCCGCCGTCTGCACCACCCGGCTGCGGCTGCGCTCGGACCGGCCTTTCACATTGGCCCAGAGATCGTCGAGCGACAGATACCGCTCGTCATCGGGCCGGTTGAACCATTCGGACGATACCCGCCCGTTCCGCTCACCCCGGCTCACATCCACTTTCCAGCCACCGGCCCGTGCCGGTGCGACCCGATCCAGAACTTCCACAACGCCCATCAGCTAACTCCCGCGACGGGCGCCGGGAGCCACTCTCCCAGCCCTCAACCCGTCACCGGGAAACCGGCACTCCTCTCACTCTCTGATACGATGACGTCCGGTCTAGGTAGCGCAAAGGGCGTGATCCCGTTCGTTTTGTAGCCTGTAGAGCGTCAGCGCCGACGCAGCGCTTTGGTTTCAATTCCATAACTTTGTTGCAGGACCCTGGATGCTCAGCACCCTTTCTGATTCCTCTTTACAAAACTAGCAATATAGTTATTTTAGGCCGCATGACGAATGCTGCGCACGCCAAAGCCATCGCACAAGCGCTTGCCTCTTTGGGGCATGAAGCGCGCCTTGGGGTCTATCGGCTGCTCGTGCGCGCCGGGGATACCGGGCTGAGCGTGGGGCAGTTGGTGGAGGAGTTGGGCCTTCCGGCCTCGACGTTGGCGCATCACCTTCGAATGCTGGTCCAGTCCGGTCTGGTAATCCAGGAGAGGCAGGGGCGGGAAGTCATCAACCGACCGGACTTTGCGGCCATGGCAAGGATCACCGC
Source organism: Thioclava sp. FR2 (assembly GCF_051200875.1). Taxonomy (GTDB): domain Bacteria; phylum Pseudomonadota; class Alphaproteobacteria; order Rhodobacterales; family Rhodobacteraceae; genus Pseudotabrizicola. The sequence continues at coordinate 5,227 of NZ_CP195192.1, read as the reverse complement.
CTACCTGCAAGAAGAATGCTGTTCCGGGGTGCAGCGCCGGACGGATGCCGCCTGACCCTTTTTTGATCATCATAACCATAAAACCGGAGTAGTCGCTATGTTGGATCTATCAGCTACCCCCGAACCAAGCATCGGCGACACGATCCGCCGGTTCGCCTCGCGCCACCGCGTCTGGCTTGTCAGTCTGGCGATCCTGCTCGTCGTCTTCGTCCTTGCCCCGGGGCAGGCGCTGACCAGCAGCCGGTTCGTGGCCGGGGCCCTGATCGACACAGCGCCGTTCCTTGCCCTGTCGATTGCGGTCGCGGCCTATGCCACGGCCAGCGGGGCTGACAACCTGATCGCCCGGGTCTTTGCCGGATCACCCCTGACGATGATCGCGGTCGCGGCGGCCTTTGGCGCGCTGTCGCCCTTCTGTTCCTGCGGCGTGATCCCGCTGATCGCGGCGCTCTTGTCCATGGGCGTGCCCTTGTCGGCGGTCATGGCCTTCTGGCTTGCCTCGCCCGTCATCGATCCCTCGATGTTCGTGCTGACATCGGGCCTTCTGGGCGCCGAGTTTGCCATCGCCAAGACCTTGGCGGCCATCGGGCTTGGGGTGTTCGGCGGCTATGTCACCTTTGCCCTGTCGCGGGCAGGGAACCTGTCCGACCCATTGCGCCCGGGCGTCGGCAATGGCGGCTGCGGGGCGTCGGCGGTGCGCAGGCCCGGGAAGGTCGCGTGGCGCTTCTGGCAAGAACCGGCGCGGCGCGCGAAGTTCCGCAAGGAAGCGCTGTCGTCAACCCTGTTCCTGCTGAAATGGCTGACTCTGGCCTTTCTGCTCGAAAGCCTGATGCTGGCCTATGTCCCGGCGGACTGGGTTGCCTCGGCCCTGGGTGGCGAAGGGTTTGCCCCGGTCCTGACGGCAACGCTGGTGGGTGTTCCGGCCTATCTGAACGGCTACGCGGCGCTGCCGCTGGTGTCTGGCCTGATCGAGCAGGGGATGGCGCCGGGTGCAGGGCTTGCCTTCCTCGTTGCTGGCGGTGTCACCTCGCTGCCCGCCGCTATCGCGGTCTTCGCGCTGGTGAAGCGGCCGGTCTTTGCGCTCTACATCGCCTTTGCCCTGATCGGCTCGCTGTCAAGCGGGCTTCTCTATCAGGCCTGGCTGTCATGAGTGGCGGGATCACCCATATCCTCTGCGGCGTCGATGGCTCGGCCCCGGCATGCGTCGCGGCCGAGCGCGCGGCCGATCTGGCCCGCGCCCTGGGCGCGCGGTTGACCTTTGTCGCGGTGGCCCGGGCGGCAACACCTGATCCGGCGCTAGTCGGATACATGCAGGTCGAAGGCCTTGGCGAGGAACCTGTCCCGCTTCTGCCCGAGGCCGCCGAGCGCTGCCTGTCCATCGCACTGACCAAGGCGTCCGCCAAAGGCTACACGGGCGCGGCGCGTCTGGTTCGAACCGGCAAGGTGGCAGAAACGCTGATCGCTGTCGCGGATGAGATCGGGGCGGATGCGATTGCCATCGGTCGGCACCGCCATTCCGGCCTTCGCCGCGCAGTGCTCGGATCCGTCGCGCAAGAAATCGCAAATCGTACGTCGCACCCCATTCTTTCCTACTGCTGCTAGGTTAAGAGCATGGTGATCCACGCAGAACTGGCCGATCCTCGACACCCGGATGTGCGAGAGCTTCTCTTGTCCGGTCACACGGCGATGCAGGGGCTATTTCCCGCCAAGCGGCAAGTCCCAATCTCGATTGAGTCGCTTCAAACCGATGGGGTCCATGTGTTCGTGGCTCGGGCCGAGGGGCGCGCCGTCGGATGCTGTGCGCTGTTCCTGAGCGGCGCGTTCGCGGAACTGAAGAAACTCTACGTCGCTCCTGAATCCCGAAGGCAGGGTACTGCCGATCAGCTCGTCGCCCATGCCGAGGCATTTGCCAAAGCTGCGGGGTTCGAAGAGCTAAAGCTGGAGACTGGGGTTACGCTCTCCGTTGCGCACCGGCTCTATGCAAAGCGTGGCTTCACCCGCTGTGAAGCCTTTGGCGATCATCTGCCATCGTCCGAGAGCCAGTTTATGACGAAATCGTTGGTGAAGCAGGCCACTTGAACTGCGGGAACGCGAGACGGAAGAATCCCCACAACGATGACACGCCAAACCCGGCGGGCTTCCCCGCCGGGTCATAAGGAGATCCCGTTCCTCAGAACGGGATCTCGTCGTCGCGGTCGACCAGCTCGGGGTTTTCGTTCTCGGCCGACTTCGGGCGGCTGAGGAAGTCGACCTTCTCGGCGATGATCTCGCAGCCGTAGCGGTCGTTCCCCATGCTGTCGATCCACTTGGTGTAGTGGATGCGGCCGTGGACGAGGACCTTCATCCCCTTTTCGCAGTGCTCGGCGATTGTCTTGCCGAGACCATTGAAGCAGGTGATGCGGTGCCATTCCGTGTCCATGACCCGGTAGCCGTTCTCGTCGCGCAGGACGCGACCTTCCGAGAGGCGGGGACGGGAGGTGGCGAGGCTGAAGTTGGTGATCTTGGTGCCGCTCTGGGTGGTGCGGACTTCGGGGGTCTGACCGATGTTGCCGGCGAGGATGACGATGTTCTGCATGGTAAGCTCCTGTGTGTCCTGTCTTCGGGACCGTCCCTTCGACAAGACCCAGAAAAAGCCCGTCGGGTGACGCGTGCACGGTGGACGGAACGGACGCCGGAAACCCCCAGAGGACCGGGGTGGAGCGGGCAGCCCCAAAGGGGCAACACGGCCCGGACTGACGCGGGGTTGCGCGCAGGAGACCGAACGGGATTAGGGGATTGTCAGTCGAAGGGATGGCCCAGAAGACAGAGATGCGCGGGGAGCCCATGCCAGGCCCTGTCACCCGGCCAATCGGGACAGCCTGACCCCCAGTTCAGCACCTCCCTGGCGGCAACGACGGCGATCACCATCCGTCGCCACCCTGACCTTGCCTTCCGGGAGTTGCGGCGCCCTGCCGCGACGGGCTATCGATAAAGGGACATTCAGGACACGGAACGCATCAATGGCTGATTACGATCTCGAGGCACTGTCGCTCGGCGAGCTGAAGAAGATGCAGAAGGACGTCGCCAAAGCGATTGCCACATTCGAGGATCGGCAGAAGGCGGAAGCCCGCGCCAAGGTGGAAGCCTTCGCCCGTGATCTGGGCTACTCCTTGCCCGAACTCTTCGGCACCGAGACGAAATCCACGCGAGCGCCAGCAGCGGCGAAATACCGGCACCCTGAGAATCCGTCGCTCACCTGGTCCGGCCGGGGACGCAAGCCGCAGTGGTTCGTGGAGGCGTTGGCGGCGGGAAAGACCGCGAGCGACCTCGCCATCAGTTAAAGGCTTGACCTACGCGATCGGCCCTGAGCTGACCTTGCACTCCACGTTTTGCGCTGCTGTGCGCCTCCCCGTAGTTGACGTTCGCAATGACCCCCGGCGAGTTCAGGCGGAAGCAGATGCGTCCGCTTCCGAGGCTGCGCGATAGCGGGGGATTCCTTACAGTCGCGAAAACTGTTAATATTACAAAGAAAATCGAGGCGACCATGGCACAGAGATCTGAGATCGAATGGACAGACGCGACGTGGAATCCCGTCACGGGATGCACGAAGGTCGGTCCTGGCTGTGACCACTGTTACGCGGAAAGGTTTGCAGAACGCTGGCGCGGCACTGCAGGGCATCCTTACGAACAGGGCTTCGACTTGCGGCTTTGGCCTGCGCGGCTGGCACAGCCAGCCCAGTGGAAGAAGCCGCGCATGATCTTCGTCAACTCGATGAGCGACCTTTTCAACAAGGACATTCCGCGCGAGTTCATCGACAGCGTGTTCGATGCGATGGAAGCTGCAGACTGGCACGTGTATCAGGTGCTTACCAAACGGTCGTCGCTAATGCGCAACTATGTGCGCCGCCGCTACGACAGTGGGCGAGTGCCGTCACATATCTGGCTGGGCGTGTCTGTCGAGGATGCCGCCCACAAAGGGCGGATCGAACACCTTCGGCAGATTAACTCTGACGCGCGCTTCATCTCATTCGAGCCTCTGCTCGGTCCGATTGGCGAGGTTGACTTAACCGGCGTGGCTTGGGCGATTGTCGGCGGCGAAAGCGGTCCTGGCGCGCGTCCTATGGAAGCGGCGTGGGCGACCGAATTGCGTGTGGCCTGCGAGCGATACGACGTGGCGTTCTTCTTCAAACAGTGGGGCGGTGCGCGTCCGAAATCCGGTGGTCGTCTGCTTGAAGGTGAAGAATGGAACGGTTTCCCGTGGGAGATCGTACCCAAGGCGATCATAGCGGAATTGCAGTAGCGAAAGATACGAATGGCAGCAGATTTAGACCTTTACCGTGACCGCGAACAATCTTTTATAAAGCACCAGTTCCTGACGAAATACCTCCAAGCGGCGGCCTACAAGACGCTGCAAGGCCATTCTCCGACATTCAATTTTGTAGATGCCTTCGCTGGACCGTGGCGCGTGTCGGATGACGCCAAATATTCAGACGCCTCTTTCGATCAGGCAATCAACACACTGGAAGCCGTTCGCGCTGATCTTGGGAAGCGCGGTGTAGGTGGGTTGAAAATACGCTTCTGCTTTTGCGAACAGCGCCCAGAGGCGGTTGCGCGCCTTCGGGAATACGCCGCTTCTAAGGGGCGGTTCGAGATACATGTTTTCGAAGGCGCATTCGAAGACAACCTCAACGCCATTGCCACCAAACTGACCGATGGCTTCACGTTCACCTTCATCGACCCGACCGGATGGAACATCCGCAACGAGGAGGTGTTTCGCTTTCTGCGCGAACAGAACGGCGAGTTCATGCTGAATTTCATGTCGGACCACATCAACCGACATGCCGAGTATCACGAGGTGGCAGCGTCGTTCGCTCGGTTCCTCGCCGATGCCCAATGGGCTGACGAATTTGCGCGCCTGCCAGCCGAGTGGAGCAACGAGCGGAAGATGCTGCACTTGATGAAAGCCGCAATGCGCGCAAACAAGGTGGCGTCATACCTGCCAGATTTTTCGATCATGGTACCAAGGCGCGACCGGGTGAAGATGCGCCTCATACTCGGGACGCACAGCCCGTCCGGTTTGGAGGTTTTCCGCGACGTTCAGGAGAAGGTCGAGAAGCAAGAATTGGAGATGAGGCACAACCTTCGCGAAGGGGACAGCCCGCAGGTCAGTCTGTTCTCGTCGGCGGACATAGCGGCGTTTCAGCAGGAACAGAAAGGCGTCGGCTGCAAAGCGAACAGAGCGCGGGCTGAG